>JAJCYC010000212.1 GCA_029263115.1 Pseudonocardia sp.
ACGGGGTGTCGCCGTCGAAGGTGGCCGCCCGGACCCCGTCCAGCCCCAGCTCGGTGACCGCGCGCAGCTGGTCGACCCCGAGCGCCTTGGTGGGGGAGAGGTAGAGCGCGGTCGCCCGGTGGTCGGCGGTCAGTGCGGACAGCACCGGCAGCTGGTAGCCCAGCGACTTGCCCGACGCGGTGCCGGTGGCCAGCACGACGTGCCGACCGGCCCACGCCGCGTCGGCCGCGCGGGCCTGGTGCGACCACGGCCGGACCACCCCGGCTCCGCGCAGTGCCGCCAACACCGCCGGCTCGGCCCACCCTGGCCAGTCGACCTGGTTGCCCACGCGCGCCGGCAACCGCGCCACGTGGGTCAACGATTCGGTCGCAGTACCCCCGCTGACCAGCCTGGACAGCAGCGAACCCGGCTCGACCGCGACCGGCCGGTCGGTCACCGGGGTGCCCGGTGGGCAGGTGTGGGCCGGGGTCATGCGGCCATTGTCGCCCGCCGGTCCGACATGCCGGTCAGAGTCGGTCGCGGGCCTGGGTGCGCCCCATCGGGACAGCCCCCGTTCGCCCGGACGACATGCTGTGCGTCGGGTAAGTGGTCCAGTGCCAAATGGTCCGGGTCACACCCATACACTGCGGCGCAACGGGGCCGCTGACCAGCGGCGCCTCCCACACGGTCCAGTGTGGATCAGAGGAACCTGCCGGGGATGCAGTACCGAACCCGTCTGGAGCCTCGCCGACGAGTGCTACTCAAACCAGGAGGACGGATGTCCCGGCTCATTCTCGCGGAGAGCTCGCTGCAGCTCTCTTCGAGTGACCGCACCGTGGTCGGTGTGATCGCCGTGGTCGCCCTCATCGCGTTGGCCATCGGTTTCGTGCTGCGCAAGGAGGTCCTGGCCGCCGGCCAGGGCACCGAGCGCATGCAGGAGATCGGCCGCGCGGTGCAGGAGGGTGCCGCGGCTTACCTCAACCGTCAGTTCCGGACGCTCAGCGTCTTCGTCGTCATCGTGTTCCTGCTGCTGTTCGCGCTGCCGGCGGAGACGATGAGCGAGCGGATCGGCCGCTCGATCTTCTTCGTGGTCGGCGCGGTGTTCTCCGCGACGATCGGCTACCTCGGCATGTGGCTGGCCACCCGGGCGAACATCCGGGTCGCGGCCGCTTCGCGCGAGGAGGGTGGCCGGGAGACGGCGATGCGAGTGGCCTTCCGCACCGGTGGCGCGGTGGGCATGTTCACCGTCGGCCTCGGGCTGTTCGGTGCCGCGCTGGTCGTGATGGTCTACGCCGGCGAGGCCCCCAAGGTGCTCGAGGGCTTCGGCTTCGGCGCCGCTCTGCTGGCCATGTTCATGAGGGTCGGCGGCGGTATCTTCACCAAGGCGGCCGACGTCGGTGGTGACCTGGTCGGCAAGGTCGAGGCAGGTATCCCCGAGGACGACCCGCGCAACGCCGCGACCATCGCCGACAACGTCGGCGACAACGTGGGCGACTGCGCCGGTATGGCCGCGGACCTGTTCGAGTCCTACGCCGTGATGCTGGTCGCCGCCCTGATCCTGGGCTCGGCGGCGTTCGGTGTGCAGGGCCTGCTCTTCCCGCTGATCGTGCCGGCCATCGGTGTGGTCACCGCGGTGCTGGGTGTCTACATCACCAAGGGCAAGGAGGGCGTGCCCGGCCTCACCTCGATCAACCGCAGCTTCTACATCTCCGCGGTGTTCTCGGCGGTGTTCTGTGTGGTGGCGGCCTACGTCTACCTGCCCGCCACCTTCGGCGGGTTCCTCGGTGAGGGCGGCACAGGAGGCCCGACCGACCCGTCCGTGATCGCCGCCGCCGGCACGCTCGACCCCCGACTGTTCGCCTCGGTCGCGGTGATCATCGGCATCGTGCTCGCCGGCATCATCCTCTGGCTGACCGGGTACTTCACCGGCACCGAGTACAAGCCGGTCAAGGACGTGGGCGACTCGGCCCGGACCGGCGCGGCGACCGTGGTGCTGGCCGGTATCGCGATCGGCTTCGAGTCGGCGGTCTACACCGCGTTGGTGATCTCGGGCGCGGTGTTCGCCGCGTTCATCCTGGGTGGCGCGTCGGTCACCGTGGCGCTGTTCGCGGTGGCGCTGGCCGGTACCGGCCTGCTCACCACGGTCGGCGTGATCGTGGCGATGGACACCTTCGGCCCGGTCAGCGACAACGCGCAGGGCATCGCGGAGATGTCCGGCGACGTGCACGGCGCCGGGGTGGACATCCTCACCGAGCTGGACGCGGTGGGCAACACCACCAAGGCCATCACCAAGGGCATCGCGATCGCCACCGCAGTACTGGCCGCGACCGCGCTGTTCGGCTCCTACCGGGACGCCATCCGGTCGGCCGCCTCGAACATCGAACTGGACAAGATCTTCAACGTCACCGGGCCCGACGTCCTGGTCGGCCTGATCATCGGCGCGTCCGTGGTGTTCATGTTCTCCGGGCTGGCCATCAACGCGGTGTCCCGCGCGGCCGGCGCGATCGTGTTCGAGGTGCGCAAGCAGTTCCGCGACGACCCGGGCATCATGGCCGGCACGGTCAAGCCGGACTACGCCCGGGTGGTCGACATCTGCACCCGCGACTCGCTGCGTGAGCTGGCCACCCCCGGCCTGCTGGCGATCCTCGCGCCGATCGCGGTCGGCTTCGGTCTCGGTGTCGGCCCGCTGGCCGGTTACCTGGCCGGCGCCATCGCCTGCGGCACGCTGATGGCGGTGTTCCTGGCCAACTCCGGTGGCGCCTGGGACAACGGGAAGAAGCTGGTCGAGGACGGCGTGCACGGCGGCAAGGGCTCGCCCGCCCACGAG
>JAJCYC010000213.1 GCA_029263115.1 Pseudonocardia sp.
TGAGTCCATGCGCATCAGCCACGAGGCGATCTACCAGTCGCTGTTCATCCAGGGCCGTGGCGCGCTCAAACGCGAACTCGTCGCCTGCCTGCGAACAGGCCGTGCGCTACGGCAGCCGCGGGCTCGCGCGCAGAATCGCCCACAAGGACACGTCACCGCCGATGTCGTGTTCTCGAAGCGCCCCGCAGAGGCGGCGGACCGTGCCGTTCCCGGGCATTGGGAAGGCGACTTGATCATCGGCACCGGGCGCTCCGCCATCGGCACGATCGTAGAACGCAAGAGCCGCTCGACCCTGCTGGTGCACCTGCCACGACTGGACGGCTGGGGTGAGACCCCGCCGGTCAAGAACGGTCCCGCGCTGGGCGGATACGGCGCCGCGGCGATGAACGCCGCTCTGACCGTGTCGATGACGACGCTGCCCGAACAGCTCCGCAAGACGCTCACCTGGGATCGCGGCAAGGAGCTCTCTGGACACGCCCAGTTCGCGCTCGAGACGGGCACGAAGGTGTTCTTCGCCGACCCCCACTCACCCTGGCAGCGGCCGACGAACGAGAACACCAACGGGCTTCTGCGACAGTACTTCCCGAAGGGCACGGACCTCTCGCGCTGGTCCGCCGAAGACCTCGAAGCCGTCGCTCTCGCGCTCAACAACAGGCCCCGCAAGAGCCTCGACTGGAAGACCCCCGCCGAAGTGTTCGAAGAGCAGCTACGCTCACTCCAACAACCCGGTGTTGCAACGACCGGTTGAACCCAGGCAATATACGGCGGTGCGCTATTCGGAACGGCTGGCCGAGGTCGAGGTGGTCGCCTCGGTCGGATCGGTCGGTGATTCCTACGATAACGCGATGGCCGAGGCGTTGAACTCGTTGTTCAAGGCCGAGCTGGTCCGGAACAAGGGCCCGTGGCACGGGATCAACGACCTGGAGATCGCGGTCGCCGAGTACGTCGACTGGTACAACCACCGACGGCTCCACGGCGAGCTGGGGCTCGTCCCGCCGGTCGAGTACGAGGCCCTACACACCGCCCAGGCCTGCGCCCGGCCGACAGCCGACGCGTGAGAACCCAGCCTCCATCAAACCCGGTGCTTGACACGGCCGTGTGAGGTGCTGGGCCGGTTGCATGAGGCGATGACCGCCCAGCACGGGCACCGCAAGATGCTCACCGTGGCGCTGGCCACCCTGCGCGCGGACGCCGGCGGGGTGAGCGGGATCCTGTGCAGCGCCGGGCATGAACCCCCGCTGATCCGCCGCGCCGACGGCCGGATCGACATCCCGCCGGCCCGCGGTCAGCTCCTGGGCGCGACCACCGACGTCGTCCTGGACGACACACCGTTCGTGCTGGGCCGTGGTGACGCACTGGTGCTCTACACCGACGGGGTCACCGAGGCCCGGGCCGGTCGCGGGCAGGAGCTCTTCGGTGATGAGCGCCTCGCCGCCGTGCTCGCCGGCTGCCACGGCCTGGGTGCCGAGGCCATCCTCGACCGGGTGCTGCACGCAGTCGCCGAGCACAGCCGCGGCTACCACTCCGACGACACCGCGGTCATGGTCATCCTCGGCTGAGGGCGCTCCGGGTGACCACGGGCCGGATAGCGACCGGGCCAGATGGCCACCGCGTGGCTCCCTGCCGAGGAAGCAATGCGACACCATCGGCGTGCCGTCCCCGCACTTGCGCGGTCTGGCAGCGGGGCGTGACCCGTCCGTCGGCCGGTCCCCGCGCAGCGGTGATGGCCCGGCACCCGCGCCGGCGCCGGTTCTGGACGTGAGCCCGGGCGGCTCGGGCCACGTGCGCGGGCCGGGTCCAGGCCGCCCCCTGTCGACCAGTATCAGTATCCAGTGCATACCCGCAATGATTGCTGACGACAAGCGGGTTGATATCCGCAGATTGCCGCTCGCTGGCGACGAACGGAGTTCGCCGGCTCCAGCACACGGATCGACCCTGAGCCGCGCATGCGGACCCGCCGAGCAGACGGTCCAGGCCACGGAAACGAGTACGTGGCAGCCATGACCGGGCGCGATGTTCCGGTGTGTAACCGGTCCGCCCGCCGAGGCGTGGTGGAGCGCGGTCGGACGGCGCGGTTCACCGCGGCCGTGCTCGTTGCCTCCGACGTGGTCGCCGGCAGCACTGCGTGGTTCGAGCTGATCCCACTGGTGTCCACGCCCCACGAGAGGAGGGCGGCCGCCGAGTCACCGCGGCTCGGTCAGATCGTGTTCGGGCCAGCCGAGCAACTTCGCACCGAGTACCGCGGCCTGGATGGTGAACCGCTGGGCGGGATCGGTGGGGTCGTATCCGGTGAGCGTCCGAACCCGGTCGAGCCGATAGGTGACCGCACGGACCGACAGATGCAGGCGCCGTGCGGTTTCGGTGGTGATGCTGCCCGTGGCGAAGTACGCATCAAGTGTGGTCAGCAGTGGTTCCGCGCCGCCGCGGGCCTGGACCAACGCGCCGAGCACCGCTTGGACCAGGTCGGTGATGGCGGGCTGGTCCCGCAGGAGCACTCGGTAGATGAGCAGCTGCTCGGCGTGGATCACCGGGGTGTCCAGGTGCAGCCGCACCGCCATGGTCATGCCCTCGCGCGCCTCCTCGTAGGAGCGCGGGATGCCGTAGGAGCCCGGATAGGGCCTTCCGACGGTGACCCGCCATGGACGGCCGCGTGGCGATCGGTTGAGTTCGGCGAGCAGGAAGTTGCCGAGTCGCGGTGGGCCTGTGGGCGGTCCGGGCGGCGACGGTATGTCGGCGTCAGCAGGGGCGACGACGACGACCCAACCGTCTTTGGTGGCCACCAGCACGTCGCGGTCGCCGACCCGGTGCACGACCGCGCGTTCCAGCGAGCTGATCGCCGACTCGGCGTCCTCGAGCCGTCCGGTGGGCGCGGCCAACGCCACCTGGTGCGGGCGGGCCATGTCGAGCCCGAAGGGCTCGGCCCGTTCCACCAGTTGGCCCACGTCGGCGTCGCCGCGCAACAGATCCTCGATGAACTGTCGCCGCAGCGTCTCCTCCCACCGCGCCATCTGCCGACGGGCCTCGGTGTAGCCCTCGGCCAGGCTGGCGACCGCGGCATCGACCACGTGCAGCACGGCGTCGGCGGCGGCCCGCACGGCGGCGCTGTCCCGCGAGCGGATCACCATCGGGAGCTCTCCCCACAGCCGCCGGGCCGCGCAGAGGTAGAGCTGGACCGCGCTGCCCGCCGACACCCCGAGCTCGGCGGCCCGTCGCCCGAGCAGACCGACCGCATCGAGCTCGGACGGGTGGGGCTTGCGCCCGGTGGTGGCGGCGTCGGCCAGCATCGTCAGGTAGTCGCCGAGAAGCTCCACCGGAACCCCGCCGGCCTCCTGGCCGGCGGCCCGCGCGACCTCGATGAGCCACGAGTCATCCGCCATCCGCGACTCGGCTCGGGTGCATGGACGGTGCTCACCCCGGTCCGTCACCACTACTCCTCCATCCCGGCAACGCCGGGTCAGCTCGACCATCACTCGCACACTGCCAGCGCACGACCTCGAGTACCCATGTTGTCGCCTATGCCGACCAGCGTCGGTTCCACGGCGTACTCCGGTGCCCGGGCTGGTCGTGGTGGTCCGACCCCTGATCACGTTCAGGAACTCCAGATGACCGGTCAGTCCGTGAGTTGTCATGGCGGATGATCGCGAGCGGGCAGTCGCCGTGGTGCAGCACGGCCTGGCTGACCGAGCCCAGCACCGTTCCCATGACGTGTCCGCGACCGCGGGTCCCGACCACGAGCAGCGCGGCACCGCGGGACTGGGCGATCAGGGCGTGCGCGGGTTCACCGCGCACGAGCGCGGTATCCACCGGGACGTCGGGAAACTCGGGTTGCCAGCGCTCGAGTGCGCGCTCCAGGGTCCCGCGAGCGAGCGCTTCGGCCAACGTGGGTGGGGCAGTGATCCCCTCGAGATCAGCTAGGGGGTCCGGGGTCCAAGCCTGCACGGCGAGCAGCGGGATGCCGCGTTGGCGGGCGGCCTGGAACGCGAAGCCGACCGCAGGTGTGCACGAGTCCGTCGCGTCGACGCCCACGACGACGCGCGACGGTGACCGGCCAGGATCGTCGACCACGCGCGGCGGTCCGACGACGACGACCGGGCACGGCGCATGCGCGGAGACCTGGACCGAGACCGATCTGGCCAGCAGGCCTCGCAGACCGCACAGGCCGCGGCTGCCCAGTACGAGCAGGCCCGCCCGACGGCCCTCGTCGAGCAGGGCCCGGGCCGGCGATGCGAGCAGCAGCGACGGCGTCACGTCGACGTCGGAGGCGACCGCGCGGGCACGCGCCACCGCCTCCTCGAGTATTGCCTCGGCCCCCGCGCGGGCGGTGAACAGGCTGTCGATCGGCGGGATGATGCCGTAGGGATCGGCGGGCATCGGCAGGTGGAAGGCATGCACGATGTGCAGGGGGCATCCCCGGGTCGCTGCCTCGGCGCTGGCCCAGTCCACCGCATCGGCGGATGAGCCCGCGTCATCGATCCCGACGACGACGCGATCTCGCCCCCGCCCCGCGCTCATCGCTGTGCCACCGCGTGCGCGACCGCTGCCCCGATCGGAGCGGCCGGATCTGCCCCGGTGGCCGTGGCGGCGCCGTTCGTCCGGCGGGGCGCCGCGGGGCGGGCCGGCTCGGACGGGGTCTCCGGACCAGCAGTCTCGGCGGAGGTGCTGGCGGCAGGAATGGTCACCGTGTTGACGTTCTCGGGGGGTGTGGCGCGTTCGAGGAAGCGGAGCAGCTCCACCGGGAAGGGCAGCACCAGCGTGGAGTTCTTCTCCGCGGCCACCTCGACCACGGTCTGCAGCAGCCGCAGTTGCAAGGCGGCCGGGTGCTCGGCCATCACCTCGGCGGCCTGCGCCAGCTTCTGCGACGCCTGCAGCTCGCCCTCCGCGATGATCACCCGAGACCGGCGTTCCCGCTCCGCCTCGGCCTGGCGCGACATCGACCGCTTCATCGACTCCGGCAGCGCCACGTCCTTGATCTCCACGCGGTCGATGTGCACGCCCCAGCCCACGGCCGGGCTGTCGATCATCAGTTCCAGGCCTTCGTTGAGCCGCTCCCGATTGGACAGCAGATCGTCCAGGTCGCTCTTACCGATGATCGACCGCAGGGAGGCCTGCGCGACCTGCAGGATCGCCGAGGCGTAGTCCTGCACGTCCACGGCAACCCGCACCGGGTCCACGACGCGGTAGTAGATGACGGCGTCGACCCGGACGGTCACGTTGTCGCGGGTGATGCCGTCCTGCGCGGGGACCGGCTGGGTGACGATCTGCATGTTCACCTTCTGCAACCGGTCGGCGACCGGCGCGATCAACGCCAGCCCGGGCCCGCGGGTCTGCGGACGGACCCGGCCGAACCGGAACACGACACCCCGCTCGAACTGGGTGACGACCCGCACGCTGGACCCGAGCACCACCAGCACCAGGGTCACGATCGCGATCAGTACGTAGATGGTGATCATCATCTCGCCTTCCGGTGTGTCGTCCAACGGTTCGACCGGTATGCAGTTCGACAATCGCCATCCGGCCATGTCGGCGATCGTTCCCCGCTCGGTGCATCGGGATCAGGGAGCCTGCTGGCCGGTGGTCACAGAGTGGTGCCAGGCCCACCAGATGAGCCCGGTCGTGATGGCGAAGGCCACTGCGCCGCCGAGCGACCCGATCACCAGCAGGAGCGCACTGAGCAGCAGCCCAGAAACAAGGAAGATCGTGAGACCCACCCCGTCGAGGTGCTCGCGCCGCAGGCTGTGCGCGCTGGATTCGAACGATCGGGCGAACTCCGGATCCTCGGTCAGGATCCGGCGTTCGACCTCACGCAACGTCTTCCACTCGTGATCACTGAGCACGGCGCACCTCCTGTGGAGCGACCCGTCCGGACACCTCGACCAGGGCTGTGGGCGATTTGTATCGCCACACGATGTATCGTAGCACGATACAGTCGATGGATGCCGAATCGAGAAGCTGAGCGGGCGTGGTCTCATGTCGTCGTGGCGGCCGACGAACTGCGAGCGAGCACTGGAGCACTGACCAAGCGGGACTTCGAGGCGTTGGCCCGGTTCCGCTTCGGGATCCGTCGCTACCTGCGCTTCAGCGAGGAGACGGTCCGCATCCACGGCCTGACCCCCCAGCACTACCAGCTACTACTGGCACTCAAGGGGTTCCCCGGACGGGATTGGGCCACGGTGCGGGAGCTGGCCGAGCGCCTGCAGCTGCGCCACCACAGCGTCGTGGAGCTGGTCAACCGGGCACAGGGCCAGGGACTCGTCGAGCGTGTGCCCCATCCCGATGACGCCCGCGCCGTGCGCGTGCAGCTGACCGGGGACGGCGAGCAGATCCTGGCCCGCCTCAGCGCGCTACACCGCGACGAGCTCCGCCGCATGGACGCCGCCCTCGCGCTGCCGACCTGGCACGACGAATCAGCGGACAGCGCCGACGACGGGCGACAAGCCTGATCGCTGTCCGTCGGAAAGGCACCTAGCGGCACCGCGCCCGGGTGGAGCGCTGCCGACCCTCGGCAGTGAGGACGCTTCGTTCCCGGCCGACGGCAAACCCTGCCCTCCCGGTCCGGGACAAGGAACGTGGGAGATGTCCAGGTCCTCTCACCTGGATCGGGCATGCGAATCGTGGCGTACCTCGCGCTCCCCGTGCCTGCACCGGCGTAACGAACGGCGCTGTGAACAGGACCCCGATGGTCCTTCCAGCGGTGGAGGTTGCAGCAGTGATGTTTTCTCCCCGACGACCCGCTCTCGGTGGGCTCCTCGATGACCGTGCTCAGTGCGATGGCAACCCCCGGCGCCGTCACCCCGCGGGGCCCGGGCTGGGCTGTTTCGCGAACGGCCCACTGCACTCGCCCCCGACGGACAACTTGTTGACCATCGTGATCGACCAGCCCGCACCGCGCGTAGTCGTGGTGCAGGTCAGCGGAGAGCTGGACATGAGCAGTGCGCCCGACCTGAATCGGGTTCTCGGATCCCTGCTCTCCGGCTCGCCACCGCGTGGACTCGTACTGGATTTTACCGAGCTGAGGTTTTCTCGGGCTGCACGGCATTGCCGCGCTCGTCGAGCTGTACAACCGGACGGTGGAGGCCGAGAAGTCGAGAGCGCTGTGTCTGGCCGGTCTGCGCCCAGCGACGGCCCGGATCCTGGCATTGACCGGCGTGCTCGCAATGTTCGATGTGCACGACAACGTCGGAAGCGCCGTACACAGCCTGCGTTGACCCAATGCCACGTAGCGTAAGTGGATCAAGGACTTTGACCTGGTAGTTCTTGATCGGTGCGGCGTGGCGTGATCGTCCCGGGTCGTTCGGCTGGCACGGTCGCCGATCATGGGCGAGGGTGTGGTGGTGCGGCCGGATCAG
>JAJCYC010000214.1 GCA_029263115.1 Pseudonocardia sp.
AGCGAACCGACCGGCCATCCGTTCGAGCAGCCTGTCGGTCTCGGCTTGCCATCGCGCAGGCTCTACGCTGTGACCCACGGCCACCGCTTGATCATCTGAAGTCGACACAACCGACGATGATCCGCGGTGGCCGTCCTACATCGGGGACCGCCACGCCGGAGGTAGATCACAATCTACGGCTGGAGTACTAACCCACCTCGTGTCGGCGAGTCATGCATTTCGTGTCGGCGAACGCCGAACACCCGAGTCACCGGGTGTTCGGCGTCGCCACCGGTCGTCGGCGATGGGCGTCGGCTCGGCGGCGGTATGCTCGACGGCGTGGCCGCGGACCCCACGGTAGATCTCCGGCGACGGTTCACCGTCGAGGAGTACGAGCGCATGGGCGAGGTCGGCATCTTCGACCCGGACGACCGGGTGGAGCTGCTCGACGGGGAGATCGTCTCCATGTCACCGATCGGTCCGAAGCACGCCGGCGTGGTCAATCGGCTGTGCGCTCGCCTCTGGGCCGCGGTCACCGACCGGGCCACGGTGATCCCGCAGAACCCGGTACGGCTGCTGCCCCGCTCCGAGCCGCAGCCGGACGTGACGGTGGCGCGGGCGCGGCGCGACTTCTACCAGAGCGCGCACCCGACGGCCGAGGACATCCTGCTGGTCATCGAGGTCGCCGACAGCTCGCTCAGGACCGACCGCGCGGTGAAGGTACCCATCTACGCCCGGCAGGGCGTCGTCGAGGTGTGGCTGGTCGACCTCGCGGCCGACGTGGTGCACGTGCACTCCGACCCCCGTGACGGCGAGTACCGCACGATCCGCACCCTGAACAGCGACGACGTGCTCGTACCGATCGCCGTTCCCGGGGTGGAGCTCACGGTGGCCGAGGTACTCGGCCGCTGAGCCTGCCTGAGCCGTGGTAGGTCGTCGGCCCTGGGCAGAGTCGCCGTCCCGGCGCCAGCGCCGCTGGGCCCGACGCACCCGCACTGCCTCCTTCTGCCCGCTCCATCGGCCGGTGTGGCCACGCGCGTTCGGTCGATGGCGACGATCGGTGCTACAGGTTCGCCTTCTGGAATACGTACGCCTGCGCGTCCGGCGAGCTGAAGTTGTACTTGCGGGTGGCCAGTCCGAACGGCTTGCTCGGATCCACCGAGAAGATCGTGGACGTGCGGGGCGGTTCCCGGGTCTCGGCGGGGCCGTACCGGTAGTCCCCGGACAGCCCGTCGAAGGACACCGTGCCCAGCTCGCGGGAGGCCGCCAGGACCCCCGCCCGGGACAGGTCGCCGCGCTCGACCGCCTTCTCCAGCAGCGCGGTCATCACGCGGCCCTGGTTGTAGCCGGCGGTGAAGAAGTAGTCGGGCTGATGCTGCGGGGCGTAACGCTGGATCCGCTCGAGCATGTCCCGCATGCCCGGGACTCCTGTGTCGCCCCACTCGGTACCCTCGCCGACGATCAGCACCCGGTCCCGCAGGTACGGGGTCAGCGGGGAGTTGGCGAACTCGTCGATCCAGGTGGGCGACTGGCCGATCCAGCGGCCGGGGAACTGGGTCTGCGCGGCGGCGCCCCAGATCCGTCCGGCGTCGGACGGGGCCGCCACCAGGAACACCATCTCGCAGCCCGCTCGGGTCAGCGCCTGGATCTGGCCGGTGTAGTCGGTGGTATTGACCTTGAAGCGCTGGGTGTTGGCGATCCGCACCCCGCGCCGCTGGGCGGCGAAGTCCAGGCCGGCCTGCCCGGCCTCGCCGTACACGTCGTCCTGGATCATGCTGCAGACCACGCTGCCCGGGCTCCCGCCGTCCTCGGTCAGGTAGTAGTCCAGCGCGTTGATCGCCTGCACCTGGTAGGGGGCGCCGATCGGCAGCAGGTTCGGCTCGCGGACCCAGAACGCGTCGTACGAGGCGGGTGCGGCCACCATCCCGTCGGCCTTGAGCAGCGGCAGCACCGCGAGCGTGTTCGGTGTGCCGAGCAGCTGGGTGAACGCCAGCACGTCGCCCTTGATCTTGTTGTACCGCTGGACGGCGAGGTCGGTCTTGTACTGGTGGTCCTCCTGGACCAGCTCCACCCGGTACCTGCCGGCCACCCCGCCCTGGGCGTTGAGGTGGTCGAACCAGACCTTGTTGCCCGCGGTGATCTCCTTCCCGATCACCGCGACCGGGCCGCTGAGCGCGCTCACCACGCCCAGCTTGATCGTGCTGCCGTCGAACCCCGGCGCCGCACCCGGGGCACCGGGCGTACCAGCGCCGCCCCCGCCGCCACCACTCGCGCCGCCGCAGCCGGCCACGAACGCCACAGCCAACGTGGCGAGCGCCGCCACGAGTCGGTGTCCCCTGGTCATCGAGTATCTCCTAATACGAGAACGGCCAGCCCGTGAAGTACGCCTTGATCCGCAACCAGATCCCGGCCAGACCCCGGGGTTCGAACACCAGGAAACCCACGATGAGCAGGCCGAAGATCATCTGGTTGAGCGCGAACACGGTGATCACGCCATCACCGCCGACGCCGGCCGACACGCCCGGGATGGCATGGCTGTACCGGTCGATCAATGCCGGGAGCGCGCCGACGAACAGCGCGCCGAGGATCGAGCCGAAGACGGTGCCCAAACCACCGACGATGATCACCGCGATGTACTGCACGGACAGGATCAGCCCCCACTCGTCCGGGCTGACGAACTGCTGGTAGGTGCCGAACAGCCCGCCACCGACCGCGGCGATCGCACTGGACACCGCGAACGCACCGACCTTGTACCGCCCGGCCGACACCCCGATCACCTCCGCGGCCAGGTCTCGGTCACGCACGGCCTGCATGGCCCGACCGGGCCGGGTCCGGACCAGGTTCTTCGCCAGCAGCGCCGTCACCAGCACGAGCGACCAGACCAGCCAGAACCAGCCCTGGTTGCGCGAGTACTGCTCACCGCCGAGGTTCAGCGCGTCGAAGTCGAGCGGCCCGAGCACCGCGGCGGCGGTCACCGAGGTGCCGGAGTTGCCTCCGGTGACACCGTCCAGGTTGCGCCACAGGTGCTCGCCGATGAAGACCAGCCCGAGCGTGACGATGGCCAGGTAGAGCCCGCGCAGCCGCAATGCGAACGGTCCGATCAGCCCACCGACCAGCGCGCCGAGCGCCGCCGCGGCCAGCAGCCAGAGCGGCAGCGGCAGCCCGAGGTCGCCGCCGACCACCGAGGCACAGTAGGCGCCGGCACCGACGAAGAACGCGTGCCCGAGGGAGACCTGGCCGCAGAACCCGGTGAGCAGGTTGAGTCCGATGGCGCCGATCGAGGTGATCCCGGCGTAGATCAGCACCGACAGCCAGAAGTCGTCGTGCAGCACCGTCGGCAGGGTCAGGTAGGTGAGCAGCAGCCCGGCCAGACCGGCCCGGCTCCACGGCGAGCCGAACAACCGCAGGTCCTGCTCGTAGCGTCGGGTCAGGTTGCGATGCGGACGCCCGCCCGACACGGTACCGGCAGCCTTCATATCCGCCGCACCTCCGCCGTGCCGAGCAGTCCGTACGGCCGCACCAGCAGGATCAGGACCATGATCACATAGGGCACGATGACCGAGACGTTCTCCCCGGCCCAGGAGAACAGCTGGTCCTGGTAGCCGCGGGTGAGCGCCTCGGCCAGCCCGACGATGAGTCCACCGAGCACGGCGCCGGCCGGGGAGTCCAGCCCGCCCAGGATCATCGCCGGGAACGCGGTGAGCGCGATCAGCCCGATGGCCGGGCTCAGCCCGCCCGGGCCGGCGGCCAACGTGATCCCGGCCAGCGCGGCGAGCGCCGACGAGATCGCCCAGGACACCGCGAAGACCCGCCGAGCGCTGATCCCCTGGGCCAGCGCGGCCTCCGGGTCGAACGCGGTCGCGCGCATCGCCACGCCGAGGCGGGAGTAGCGGAAGAACACGAAGAACGCGGCCACCACGGTCGCGGTCAGCCCGATCGACCACAGGTCGCGCACACCGAGCACCAGCTCGCCGGCGACCACCCGCTGGATGTTCCACGGGTTGGCCAGCTGGAGGTTGTCGAAGCCCCAGATCGCGGTGACCAGCGGGTCGAGGACGAACAGCAGCCCGATGGTGATCATCACGACGGCGAACACCGGTTGACCGACCATCCGGGTCAGCACCACCCGCTGGAAGGCCGCGCCGACCAGTGCGGCCGAGGCGCAGGCGAGCACGATGGCGATCCCGAAGGCGACGGCCAGGCTGTTGGTGAACGTGTAGCCGAGATAGCTGCCCAGCGCCAACAACCCGCCCTGCGCGAAATTGAGCACGCCCGTGGCCTTGTAGATGATCACGAAGCCGAGTGCGACCAGGGCATACGTTGCGCCCAGTGCCAGCCCGGCGAAGACGTTCTGCAGCAGCGCGGTCACCGGTACATCGCCTCGATCTGGGTCTTGAACATGCGTGCCAGGGCGGCGCGCTTGACCTTCTGGGTGGCGGTCAGCTCGCCGTCCTCGTGGTCGAGCTCCTTGCCGATCAGGGTGAACCGCTTCACCGTCTCCACCTGGGCGAAGTCTCGGTTGACCTCGTCCACTACCGCCTGCACCAGCTTGACCACCTCCGGCTTGGCGGACAGGTCGGCGTAGGTCGTGTACGCCAGGCCGCGCCGGGTGGCCCAGTCGCCCACGGTGTCCAGCTCGATGCCGATCAGCGCGGTCAGGTACTTCCGGCGGTCACCGATGATCACCGCTTCGCGCAGGTAGGGCGACACCTTCAACCGGTTCTCGATCTCCGACGGGGAGATGTTCTTCCCGCCGGCGGTGATGATGATGTCCTTCTTCCGGTCGGTGATCCGCAGGAACCCGTCCGTGTCGAGCTCGCCGACGTCGCCGCTGTGCAGCCAGCCGTCCTCGTCGATGGTTGCGTTGGTGGCCTCCCGGTTGTCCAGGTAGCCCTGGAACACCCCGGCCGAGCGGCTGAGGATCTCGCCGTCCTCGGCGACCCGCAGCTCGACACCGGGTACCGCCACGCCCACCGTGCCCAGCCGAACGTCGGCGCGGGGCATGAAGGTGCACAGCCCGGTGTTCTCGGTCTGGCCGTACAGCTCCCGGATGGGCACGCCGATGGCCCAGAAGAACTCCAGCACCTGCGGGGCGATCGGCGCCGCCCCGCACATCGCGCTGTGCACCCGGGAGAGCCCGAGCCGCTCCCGCAGCGGCCGGAACAGCAGCACCTCGCAGAGCGCGAGCACCAGCCGGTCGAGCGCGCCGATGTGACCGGCCATCCGGCGTGACGCCAGCCGACGACCCTGCGCCAGACCCACCCCGTACAGCAGGCGCTTCAGCGGGGTGGCGTCCGACATCCGGATCTCCACCCTGGCCAGCATCTTCTCCCAGACCCTGGGCACCCCGCAGAAGAACGTGGGCTGCACGTCACGCAGGTCCTCGGCGAAGGATGGCCCACCCTCCCCGAAGTTCACCACCCAGCCCGACCATACCGCGTTGACCACCGAGAAGAGCCGTTCCCCGACGTGGCACAGTGGTAGGTAGGACAGCACCTCGTCGCGCGGGCCCAACCCCAGCCCGTCGAGGAACGTCGTCGCGGCGGCGACCAGGTTTCGGTGCGAGAGCATCGCGCCCTTGGGCGGCCCGGTAGTGCCGGAGGTGTAGACGATGATCGCCGTTCCGGCCGAGTCGAGGGCGTCCACACTGTCCGCGTAGGTCTTCTCCGGTCCGATCGAAGCCGCTCCGCGCTCCTCCAGCTCGTCGTAGAGGATCACCGCGTCCAGATCACGGACGCCCTTCGGGTCGACCACCACCAGGTGCCGCAGCGCCGGCAGTTTCTCCCGCACGGCGAGCGCCTTGTCCAGCTGCTCCTCGTTCTCCGCGACGAGCACGCAGGACCCGGAATGCGCCAGCAGGTACTCCACCTCGGCGGCCGGGGAGGTCGGGTAGATGCCGACGGTCTGCGCGCCGAGTCCCTGCACCGCCAGGTCGGTGATCACCCACTCCGGCCGGTTCTCCGAGTGCACCGCGACCCGGTCACCCGGCCCGATCCCCAGGGTCCGCAAGCCGGCCGCCACGTGCGCCACCCGGGCCGCGTACTGCGCCCAGGTCCACTCCCGCCAGCGGCCCAGGTGCTTCTCCCGGATGGCGGTGGCCTCCCCGCGCACCCGGGCCTGCTCCAGCAGCTTGGCGGGCAGCGACTCCGCGATCGGCGGTGCCTCGGCCGCGACCGAGGCCGAGACCGCCGTCACGCCGCACGTCCCAGGTAAGCCTCGACGACCCTAGGGTCACGCTGGACCTCGGCTGGGCTGCCGGTGGCGATGACCACGCCGAAGTCCAGCGCCATGACCCGGTCGGCCAGGTCCATCACCAGCCGCATGTCGTGCTCGACGAGGATCATCGCCAGGCCCAGCTCACGGCGCACCTCCACCAGATATCGGGCCATGTCCTCGGTCTCCTCGAGGTTCATCCCGGCGACCGGCTCGTCCAGCAGCAATAACCGGGGCTCCATGCACAGCGCCCTGGCCAGCTCGGCGCGCTTGGCCACCCCGTAGGGCAGCAGGCCGGCGGGTGTGTGCCGGTAGGGCTCGAGCTCCAGCAGCTCGATGACCTCCTCGACAGCCACCCGCCCGGCCAGCTCCTCGCGCCTCGCCCGGCCCCACCAGAGCATCCCGGAGAGGAACCCGGTCTTCGTCAGGTGATGTCGGCCCAGCATCAGGTTGTCGATCAGGCTGACGCCGGCGAACAGACCCAGGTTCTGGAACGTGCGGGCCACCCCGAGCGCGGCGATCGCCGCCGGCCGCCGCCCGTCCAAGCGTTGCCCGTCCAGGGTGATCGAGCCGACGCTCGGCCGGTACACGCCGTTGAGACAGTTGAAGATCGACGTCTTGCCGGCCCCGTTCGGGCCGATGACGGCGAGCAGCTCGCCGCCCGCGACGTCGAAGGAGACGTCGTCCAGCGCGGTGACCCCGCCGAACCGGAGGGTGAGGTTGCGTACCTCCAGCAACGGGCCGGGACCTTCGGTCAGGCGCTCCACCGCTTCCTCCTCCGGTAGCTCTTGACCTCGGCGAACGAGCGGCGCCCGGCCGGGGAGCCGTCGGCGACGGCACCCAGGTAGAACTCGCGGATGTCGTCGTCGTCCAGCAGTTCGTCGGCCGGACCGTCGCGCACGACCTTGCCGAGCTCCAGCACGTAGCCGCGGGTGGCGATGGACAGCGCCATCGTCGCGTTCTGCTCGACCAGCAGAACGCTGGTGCCGGCCTGGTTGATCGTGACGATGATGTCGCGTACCTGTTCGACGAGCTTCGGCGCCAACCCGAGCGACGGTTCGTCGAGCAGCAACAACGTCGGTGATGCCATCAGCGCTCGGCCGATGGCCAGCATCTGCTGCTCGCCGCCGGAGAGGTAGCCGGCGATCGACGTTCTTCGGTCCGCCAGGGCCGGGAACAGCTCCATCACCCGCGCGTGGTTCTCCCGGACCTCGGCCCGGGAGCGCCGGGTGTAGGCCCCGGCCCGCAGGTTGTCCTCGACCGTCATCTCGGCGAAGATCCGCCGGCCCTCCATCACCTGGGCGATGCCGCGGCGGACCACCTCGGCCGGGTCGGCGTGGGTGACGGGGTGCCCCGCCAGCTCGACAACACCCTTGGTGATCTTTCCCCGGTGCGGGGCCAGGAGGCCGGTGACCGCACGCAGCAGGGTTGTCTTGCCCGCGCCGTTGGCCCCGAGGAGTGCCACCACCGCGCCGGCGGGCACCTCCAGGCTCACGCCGCGCAGCACGAGCACCACGTCGTGGTAGACGACTTCGAGGTTGCGCACGGCGAGCAGCGGCGGCTCGGACGGTTCGGCCATCGCTCGACCTCCTCCATGGGGGAAGGCGGTGACCCGGCGATCACCCGAACCCAGGCGAGCGGGCCCAGTATTGCCGCGGACCGGCTCGACCGCCAGATCCTCCACCGGCCCGTCATCACTATTGACGACGGACCGGGCCGAGGGCTCGCAAGTGACGAGCGCGCGGCAGCGGACTAGCGTGGTCGGGCACGAGCGAGGGGCAACGCGGTACGCACGGACTGAGAGGGCAGAGCAATGCAGTTGGAGAACACGTTCACGGTCCCCACCGGGATCGACGACGCGTGGGCCGCGTTCAACGACCCGCAGCGGTTCGCGCCCTGTTTCCCGGGGGCCACCCTGGAGTCCAGTGACGCGGACTCGTTCGTCGGCACCGTCAAGGTGAAGCTGGGCCCGATCTCGCTCACCTACAAGGGCAAGGGCACCTACCTGGAGCGCGACGACGCCAAGCACACCGTGGTGATCGACGCGTCCGGTCGGGACGCCCGGGGCAACGGCACCGCCAGCGCCAAGGTCACCGGCTCGCTGACCGCGGTCAGCGACACCGAGACCTCGGTCACGATGGTCACCGACATGATCGTCACCGGCCGGCCGGCGCAGTTCGGCCGGGGGGTGATGGCCGACGTCAGCGACAAGATCATCGGCCAGTTCGCGTCCTGCCTGTCGACGAAACTCGGCCCAGGCGACGACGCTGTGTCCAGTTCCTCCACCGCGGCGGGTGCCTCGGGCGCGGCGACGCCCGGCGCGGCGGGTTCGGGTGGTTCGGCGGTCACCACTGCCGCGCCGCCGACCACGGCGGCGTCCACCTCCACCAACGGCGCGGGACCGAAGCTGGTCAGCGCGCCGGCTCCGTCGCACAGCGAGGTCGACGCGATCGACCTGCTCGACTCGGCGGGTGCGCCGGTACTCAAGCGGTTGGTGCCGGTGCTGGCCGCCCTGCTGCTGCTGTTCGTCGTGCTGCGGCGGATCAAGCACCGCAACGACTGAGGGTGCCAGGGAAAATCCGACACCCCGGTCCGCGACCGGGACGGACGAACGGGCTGACCGACGTGCCTGGCCTGCGGGTCGGGCACGCCGGTATGCGCGCGGCCACCGACGACCGGTCGGGTGCGCTGACCGGCAGCACCGTGGTGCTCGCCCCGCCCGGGGGTGCCGTGGCCGGGGTGGACGTGCGCGGCGCGGCCCCGGGTACCCGGGAGACCGACCTGCTCGACCCTCGCCGGATGGTGCAGCGGGTGCACGCGGTGCTGCTCACCGGCGGCAGCGCCTATGGCCTGGCCGCCGCCGACGGCGTGATGGCCGGGCTGGAGGCCGACGGCGTCGGCTTCGACGTCCGTCCCGGCCCGGAGCACGCCGGCCCGGCGTGGGTGGTGCCGATCGTGCCGGCCGCCGTGGTGTTCGACCTGGGCCGTGGTGGCGATTTCGCCGCGCGGCCCGACGCGGCGACCGGGCTGGCCGCCTACCGCGCGACCACCGGGCCGGCCGGCGGCGGCGCGGTCGGGCAGGGTGTGGTCGGGGCCGGCACCGGCGCGGTGGTCGGCGGGCTGAAAGGTGGCATCGGCACGGCCAGCGCGGTGCTGGAGTCCGGCGCCGTGGTGGCCGCCCTGGTGGTGCTCAACGCCGCCGGCTCGGCGGTGCACCCGCCGACCGGTGAGCTGTACGGCGCCCGGTTCGGGCTACCCGGTGAGTTCGCCGACCTCGGACCTCCGGACGCCGGTGAGCTGGCCGCCGCCCGGGACGCCGGGTTGCCACGCGGGGCGGCAATGGGCGCGCTGCGGGCCACGACGCTGTCCGTGCTGGCCACCGACCTCACGTTGAGCAAGGCGGAGTGCGCGGTGCTGGCCGCGATGGGCGCCGACGGCCTGGCCCGCGCGGTGAACCCGGTGCACACCCTGGTCGACGGCGACACCTCGTTCGCGCTGTCCACCACCGCCCGTCCGGCCCCCGGCCAGGCCGGGCTGCACGAGCTGCTCGCGGTCGGCGCGGACTGCGTCACCCGGGCCATCGTGTACGCGGTGCTGGCCGCCGACCCGGTGCGCACGCCGGTCGGCGACTGGCCCAGCTACCGCTCGCTGTTTCCGTCCACGGTCGTTGCCCGCCCCTGAGCGGCGGTCGTTGCGTCCGTCGGGCACGCGCCCGTGTCTCAGGCCGGGGTGAGGAGCACCACCGGGATCTCCCGGGCGGTCTTCGCCTGGTAATCGGCGTAGGGCGGGTAGGCGGCCACCGCGCGCTCCCACCAGGCGGCCCGCTCGTCGCCGGACACTTCCCGGGGCCGGTACTGGCCGGCCGAGGTGCCGTCCTGCAGCTCCACCAGCGGCTCGCCGAGCAGTGCGGCGTACCAGTGCGGGTGGGTGGGTGCGCCGCCCTTCGAGGCAACCGCCGCGTACGCCCCGTCGTGCTCCACGCGCATCACCGGTGTCTTGCGCAGCTTCCCGGTGCGCACGCCGTGGTAGGTGAGCAGCACGATCGGCCGGTCCTGCACGGTGACGCCATCGGTCGTGCCGCTCTCGAGGATCCGCTCCACCTGCTCGCGTACCCAGTCGGTCGGGCTCGGCTCGTAGTCCACACTCATGACCGCGACAACGTCACCGGGGTCCCGGGCATTCCGCGCGCCGGGCACGGCCGTCGACCCACGGCCGTCAACCGCAAGCCACGGTCGGGATCGGGTGCCCGTGGTGCATCATCTCGGGCACGGGCGTCGTCTGGGGGAACGCGATGAGTTCGAGCCACACCGATCACGAGTTGGGGCCGGCGCGGCTGGAGGAGGTCTCCGCCGGGGTGTTCGCCTACATCCAGCCCGACGGCAGCTGGTGGATCAACAACACCGGGCTGCTGGTGGGCGGTCGGGGCGCGGTCGCCATCGACTCCTGCTCCACCGAGCGCCGGACCCGCGGCTTCCTCGACGCCATCGCCACGGTCACCGACCGACCGGTACGCACCCTGGTCAACACCCACCATCACGGGGACCACACGCACGGCAACTACCTGTTCGGCGGCGCCGCCATCGTGGCCCACGAGCGCACCCGTGCGGAGGTCATCGCCGCCGGGCGGCCGAACTGGCCCGGTGTGTGGACCCCGATCGAGTGGGGCGAGATCGAGGTCGCGCCGCCCTTCCTCACCTACACCGACCAGGTCACCGTCTGGGTGGACGAGCTGCGCTGCGAGGTGCGTCACGTCGGGATGGCCGCGCACACCACCAACGACTCGATCGTCTGGATTCCGGAGCGCTCGGTGCTGTTCGCCGGCGACCTGCTCTTCCACGGTGGCACGCCGTTCCTGGTGATGGGTTCCGTCGCGGGGGCCATCCGGGTGTGCGAGCAGGTGCTGGCCCCGCTGGGCGCGGAGACGATCGTGCCCGGCCACGGTGAGGTCGCCGGGCCCGGGTTGATCGACGAGGTGCTGGGGTACCTGCGGTTCGTCACCGAGGTGGCCGGGCGGGGTCGAGCCGCCGGGCTGACCCCGCTGCAGGCCGCCCGGGAGACCGACCTCGGCGAGTACGCCGGCTGGCTGGACGCCGAGCGGATCGTCGGCAACCTGCACCGGGCCTACGCCGAGCTGGACGGGGCCGAGCCGGGCGCGAAGATCGACGTCGCGACCGCGGTGCAGGACATGGTCGTCTACAACGGCGGCCAGCCGCTGAGCTGCTACGCCTGAGTGGGCCACCGACCCGGCGTGATCGGCTACCCCCCGTCGTCCCGACCGCGAAAGGTGCGCCGCTGGAGCTGTGTGCGCTGAATCTCTGGTGCGTCCTCTCGGGCACGTCGTTGTACGCTCGCGGGAAGGCTCAGCCGCCGGCGAACGGGGGCAGCACGTCGAGCACCGAGCCGGGCCGCGGCGCCACCGACCGGTCGCGCACCGCGACCTCGTCGAGCAGCACGCTGCAGGCGCTCAGGACCTTGTCCAGCACCGGGCCGTGCCGGTCCGCCGCCAGCGCGAGGACGTCGTCCACGGTGCCGCCCGGCCGCAGGTCCACCGGCTCGGAGGCCACCCCGGCGGCGGCCCGCGCGCCGGCGAAGTAGCGCACCGTCACCGTCGCGGCAGACCCGTGCCCGGGTGCTGATTGTTCGCTCGGCAAGCCTCGCTCCGGTGCTGATTGTTCGCTCGGCAAGCCTCGCTCACCCGCCGATCGCGCTCATCGGGCGGTCGGGCTGCAGGAACTCGGGGTCGTCGATCCCGTGCCCGGCCGCCTTGCCCCACATCGCCGCCCGCCAGGTCCCGGCGATCTCGTCGTCCGTGGCTCCGCCGCGCAGCATCGAGCGCAGGTCGGTCTCGCCCCGGGCGAACAGGCAGGTGCGCAGCTGGCCGTCGCCGGTGAGCCGGGTGCGGTCGCAGTCGCCGCAGAACGGCCGGGTCACCGACGCGATCACCCCGACCTTGCCGCGCACCGCCCCGTCCGGGCCGTGCACCAGCCAGCGTTCGGCGGGCGCGCCGCCCCGCTCGGCCGGATCCGGTTCCAGGTCGAACGCGCCGCGCAGCCGGTCCAGGATCTCGGCGGCGGTGACCATCTCGGTGCGCTGCCAGCCGTGCTGGGCGTCCAGCGGCATCTGCTCGATGAACCGCAGCTCGTAGCCGGCGTCCAGGCAGTAGCGCAGCAGCGGCACCGCCTCGTCGTCGTTCACCCCGCGCAGCAGCACGGTGTTGACCTTCACCGGGTCCAGCCCGGCCGCCCGGGCGGCGGCCATCCCGTCCAGCACGTCGGTCAGCCGGTCGCGCCGGGTGATCGTCTCGAACCGCTCCGGGATCAGGGTGTCCAGCGAGACGTTCAACCGGTCCACCCCGGCGGCGGCCAGCGCCGGGGCCCGCCGGGACAGCCCGATGCCGTTGGTGGTCAACGAGATCTCCGGGCGCGGCTCCAGCGCCGCGACCCGGCGCAGGATCGACTCCAGCCCGCGACGCAGCGTCGGCTCGCCGCCGGTGAACCGGATCTCGTCGATGCCCAGCCGTCGCACGCCGATGGTGACCAGCCGGACGATCTCGTCGTCGGTGAGCAGTTCCGCGGTCGGTGTCCAGTCCAGGCCCTCGGCGGGCATGCAGTACGTGCAGCGCAGGTTGCACCGGTCGGTCAGCGACACCCGCAGGTCGGTGGCGACCCGGCCGAACCGGTCGATCAGCCGGGGATCGTCCGGGCGACCGGGAGCGCGGGCGGGTGCGCCCCGGAGGCCGGGCAGTCCGAGCGGTGTCGCTGTCACCCCACGAGGCTAGCCGCCCGCGGCCGCCGCTACACGCAGCCGATCACACCTGTGGCCCAGTCAGCATCCATGACTCCGCAGGCGCTGAAGCAGAGTGCGATGAGGTCCGCGACCGCGGGTTCGAGACGTGTCGTACACCGATCGTTATGAAGCGCTACGCTGATAGCGTGGGCGACCTCATCAAGCAGCCCGAGCTGCGCAACGACAATGCCGCGATCATGCGCCGGGTAGCCGCAGGGGAGAGCTTCACGGTCACCGTCAACGGGGTGCCGGTGGCCGATATCGTGCCGCACCAGCGCCAGCAGAAGCGCACGTTCATCCCCGCCGCAGGCTTCTCGACCTGATCGTCGGGAGCTACCAGATCCTGCCCCTCGACCTGCCGACCACGGAACTGTACGGCGCGCTGGCCGGCATGGTCCGGACAAGCGGCCGCAAACCGCGACCCCGGCGGTTCGACCTGCTTATCGCGGCTACTGCCGCTCGGCATCAGCTCACGTTGCTGACCAGGGACAAGGACGGCTTCGTCGGCTTGGAGCGGGCGGTCCGGGTGGTGCAGGTCGGGTAGTGCGCGGCGCACCGGCTCATCCGTGGCGGCGGAGTTCCTCACGGGCCACGGTGCGCAGGTGCACCTCGTCGGGTCCGTCGGCCATCCGCAGGGCGCGGGCCCAGGCGTAGAAGTAGGCCAGCGGGAAGTCGTCGCTCATCCCGCCGGCGCCGTGGATCTGGATCGCCCGGTCGATGATCGCGCAGGCGATCCGGGGGACCACCACCTTGATCGCGGCGATCTCGGTGCGGGCTCCCTTGGACCCGTGGTTGTCGATCAGCCACGCGGTCTTGAGCACCAGCAGCCGGGCCTGCTCCAGCTCGATCCGGCTGTTCGCGATCTGCTCGCGGACCACGCCCTGCTCGGACAGCGGCTTGCCGAACGCCACCCGGCTGTTCGCCCGCTTCACCATCGCCTCGATCGAGCGTTCGGCCATCCCGATCAGCCGCATGCAGTGGTGGATCCGGCCCGGGCCCAGCCGGGCCTGGGCGATCGCGAACCCGCCGCCCTGCTCGCCGAGCAGGTTCGACACCGGGACCCGGACGTCGGTGAACACAATCTCCGAGTGGCCGTGCTGGTCCTGATAGCCGAACACCGGGATGTGCCGCACGATCTCCAGCCCGGGGGTGTCCCGGGGCACCAGCACCATCGACTGCTGGCGGTGCGCGGGCGCGTCCGGGTCGGTCTTGCCCATCACGATGAAGATCGCGCAACGCGGGTCCGCCGTGCCGGAGATCCACCACTTACGACCGTTGATCACGTACTCGTCCCCGGCACGCTCGATC
>JAJCYC010000215.1 GCA_029263115.1 Pseudonocardia sp.
TCGACCGCGAGCACCTGTTCCCGCACGAGCTGTACCAGCGCTGGGTCGACATGGACCTGCTGGCGATGCCGTTCCCCAGCAAGTACGGGGGGCTGGACGGCGGGGTGATGGAGTTCATCATCACCGCCGAGGAGATCGGCCGGAAGGGCTACGACCTGGCCGGCGCGTACGGCATGGGCATCCTGCTCGGGCTGTTGATGGTCCGGCACGGTACCGAGGAGCAGATCCAGGAGATCGTGCCGGCGGTGATCAAGGGCGAGCGGCGGCTGTCGATCTCGATCACCGAGCCGGAAGCCGGGTCCGACGCCGCCGCGATGCGCACCTACGCCCGACGCGAGGGCGACGAGTACGTGATCAACGGGCAGAAGGTGTTCTCCACCGGTGCCGGCCTGCCGGACAACACGATCCTGCTGTTCGCCCGCACCAAGAAGGAGGACCGCAAGTCGATCTCCTGTTTCCTGGTGCCCAACGACACCCCGGGCCTCAAGATCGTCCGGTTGGACACCCTCGGCCGGCACTCGATGGGCACCAACGAGCTCTACCTCGACGACGTCCGGGTCCCCGCCGACAACCTGGTCGGGGAGCTGCACGGCGGCTGGCACGTGTTGCTGGCCGGCCTGGAGCTGGAGCGCACGATGACCTGTGCGGCCTACATCGGCAACTCGCAGACGGTGGTCGACCAGGCGCTGGCCTACGCCAAGGAGCGCAAGCAGTTCGGCCGCCCGATCGGGGACTTCCAGGCGATCGCGCACATGCTCGCGGACATGCAGACCGCCGTGGACGCCTCCCGGCTGCTCACCTACCGGGCCGCCACCCTGGTCGCGGCCGGCAAGCCGGCCCGCCAGGAGGTGGCGATGGCCAAGCTGTTCGGTTCGGAGACGTTCGTCGACGTGGCGAACAAGGGCATGCAGATCCTCGGTGGGTACTCCTACATGATGGAGTTCCCGATGCAGCGCCACTTCCGCGATGCCCGGATCACCACGGTCACCGCCGGCACCTCGCAGATGCAGCGCCAGCACATCGCCCAGAGCATGGGCCTGCGGCCGAAATGACCGAGCAGGCGTCCGTCGACCTGACCAGGGACGGCGCGGTCGGGATCATCACGATGAACCGCCCGGACAAGCTCAACGCGTTCAGCCCGGACATGCGTCGCCAGCTGGCGCAGCGGGCCCGCGAGGCGCAGGACGACCGCGGCATCCGGGCGGTCGTGCTCACCGGAGCCGGCCGCGCGTTCTGTGCGGGCGGGGACATCGGCGCGATGAGCACGCGCCCGGACGCGGTGGACACCCGAGCCTGGATCAAGCTGGCGCACGACGCCACGCTCGCTCTGCTCGCGCTGGAGAAGCCGTTGATCGTGGCGATCAACGGGGTGGCTGCGGGGGTGGGGTTCAACGTGACCCTCACCGGCGACATCCTGCTCGCCGCGGACAACGCCAAGCTCATCCAGAGCTTCGCCCGGGTCGGGGTGGTGCCCGACGGTGGTGGCCTGTGGCTGCTCTCCCGGATGGTCGGCATGCTCAAGGCCAAGGAGATGTTCCTGCTGACCACGACCCTCACCGCGCAGGAGGCCAAGGATCTCGGGCTGGTCCGCGACGTCTACCCGCCCGAGCAGCTCATGCCCGAGGCCCTCGCGATGGCGCATCGCCTGGCCCAGGGGCCCACCATGGCCTTCGGGTTGGGCAAGGCGTTGGCGCACCGGGCGGTGTCCGCCGACCTGGAGTCCTACCTGGCGCTGGAGGCCGTCGGGCAGTCGACGGTGATGAACACCGAGGATCACCGTGAGGCGGTGTCGGCGTTCCTGGAGCGCCGGACGCCCGAGTTCAAGGGTCGCTGAGCGGCAGCCCGGACCGGGTGCTGAGGCCGGAGGGGCCCGTCGGTGGCGATCCCCTCCGCGCGACCGCCCCGGCTCACGCTTCGGCCCCGCCGACCAGCCCGTCCCGTAGGCGACCGCGCGCCACCCGGAGTTCGGCCTCGGTCCGCTCGAGCTCCACGCGCACCCGTCGGATCGAGCTCTCGGCCGGCTCGAACGCTTCCGCGAGGTTGGCGAACCGCGGCCGGCCCCCGCCGCAGTGGCCGGTCATGCCGATCCCGGACTCCAGGATGAGGGCGAACTCGGCGGCGATCTCCTCGACGGACGGCCCGTCCGGAGCGTCCGGTCGGTACCACTTGTAGATCCAGTTGCACATCCCGAGCAGGCCGAGAACCATCAGTCGCGCGGAGCCGGGACGGAAGACCCCCTGCTCCTGACCCTCGGTGACGACCCCCTCGAAGAGGGCCTCATGTGCCCTCTTGCGCTGCCGGATACCGCGCTGCAGCTCCGCCGGCAGCTCGGACTCCTCCGAGAACGCCACCGAGAGGCTGGACAGCTCGGCGGTGACCACGCTGATGTGCGCGTGCACCATGCGACGCAGACGCTCGTCCACCGGGGTCCCCGAGGCTGCGTGCGAGGCGACCGCCGCGTCGATCCGATCGAAGATCTGCTGGTAGATCTCGGTGAGCAGCTCGTCCTTGGACCGGATGTAGTGGTAGAGCGAGGCCTTCTTCAGGCCGAGCTCGCCGGCGATGTCGTCCAGCGTGGTCGCCCGGTAGCCCTTCCGGGCGAACAGCGCGGCCGCCGATGCGAGCAACGACTCGCGCGCCAGTCCACGACCGCCGGTCTGGGTCTGGACGGCCATCCGCGCGCTCAGACCCCGGTCCCTGGCCGTGGGATCCCCAGGTGCTCGCGCAGGGTGGAGCCCGCGTACTCGCGGCGGAATAGGCCGCGGTCCTGCAGGATCGGCACCACCATCCGCACGAACTCCTCGAACGCGCCGGGCAGGTGGGTGGCGGCCAGCACGAAGCCGTCGCACCCGCCCGTCTCGAACCACTCCTGCATCTGGTCGGCGACCTTCTCCGGGGTACCGACGAACCGCGGCCCCTGCAGCAGGGTGGCCCGGTGCGCCGCCAGGTCCCGGACCGTCACCTCCCGGTCGAGGTGCTGACGTACGCCCTCGGCCAGGCCGCGGATCCCGGAGCTGGCGCCCATCATCTCGTCGGTCACCGGGTCGTCGAGGTCGTGCTGGGCGAAGTCGTAGTTCAGCACCTCCGAGAGCAGTGCCAGCGACGCCTTCGGATGCACGTACGCATGGAGGAACAGCCGCTCCTTCTCCTCGGCGATCGCCTGGGTCTCGCCGACCACGGCATATGCCATGGGTAGCAGTTTGACCTCGTCCGGGTTGCGTCCGGCGGCCTCGATCCGGTCCTTCTGGTCCCGGTAGTGCCGCTGGGCCACGGCCAGGCTCGGGTCGGCGGTGAAGATCATGTCTGCCCACTCGGCCGCGAACTCGCGCCCGCGACCGGACGAGCCGGCCTGCAGGATCGCCGGCCTGCCCTGTGGGGTGCGCGGTACGGTGAGCGGGCCCCGGACGTTGAACCACTTGCCGGAGTGGTTGATCTCGTGCACCTTCTCCGGGTCCGCGAACTCCCCGCTGGTCCGGTCCATGATCAGCGCATCGTCCTCCCAGGAGTCCCAGAGCGCGACCACCGCCTCCAGGAACTCCTGCGCCCGGTCGTAGCGCTCGTCGTGGTCCAGGTGCGACTCCAGGCCGAAGTTCTGGGCCTCGGAGTCGTTCACCGACGTGACCACGTTCCAGGCCGCGCGGCCGTCGGAGAGGTGGTCGAGGGTGGCGAACGTTCGCGCGACGTGGTACGGCGCGTAGTAGGTCGTGGAGTAGGTGGCGCCGACCCCGATCCGGGTGGTCGCCCCGATGACCCCACCGAGGACCGCGGTGAGGTCGAGCTTCACCGGGCGGGCTCCATAGCGGACCGCGTCGGTGACCGAGTTGCCGTAGACCCCGGGCATCGCCAGCCGGTCGTCGAAGAAGACCAGGTCGAACTTGCCGCGCTCCAGGGTGCGGGCGATGTGGCGGTAGTAGTCCATCGACAGGAACGACAGATCCGCCGACGGGTAGCGCCACGAGCCCGAATACACGGTCACGTTGCCGGCCTGCATGAAGCCGACCAGCGTCATCTGCCGGGTCATCGGGGGCTGCCGGGGTGACGGCGCGGGGCCGGGTTGTCGATGTCCATCTCAGATGACTCCCTGCTCGTGCAGTTCCTGGCGGCGGTCGCGGTCGAGGCCGAGCAGACCGCCGTAGATCTCCTCGTTGTGGGCGCCCAGCTTCGGAGCCAGGTGGTCGATCTGGCCCGGCGTCGCGGACAACCGCGGCACCGGGGCCTGCACCCGCATCGATCCCAGCTCCGGGTCAGGGACGCAGGGGTAGACCTCGCGGGCCTGTAGATGCGGGTCGGCCAGCAGCTGGGGGGCATCGTACACCGGTGCCGCGGCGACCTCGGCCTCCTCGAACACCGCCATCGCATCGTCGAGGGTGCGGTCCGCGACCCAGGCGGCGACGGCGGCATCGACCTCAGGGGCGCTCGCCAGGCGTCGGTCCGGTTCGGCGAATCGGGGGTCCGCGGTGAGGTCGGGCCGCCCGACCGCGCGCATGGCTCGGACCGCGATGGCGGGGGCCGCCGCCGAGAGGGCCAGCCAGTGGCCGTCCTTGGTCCGGTAGGCGTTGCGCGGCGCGCTGATGTCCCACCGGTTGCCGGTGCGCTGGGTGACGGTCCCGAGTTGGTCGTAGGACAGTACCGGCAGCTCCAGCAGCCGGGCCAGCGGCTCGATCAGGTTCACGTCGATCAGCTGGCCGCTCGCGCCGTGCACATCGCGGTGGTACAACGCCATCATCACCGCGTAGGTGGCGGTGAGGGCGGCGGCTCCGTCGGCGAGCATGAACGACGGCAGTGTCGGCGGGCCGTCGGGACTACCGGTGAGGTGGGCGAACCCGCTCATCGCCTCGCCGAGGGTGCCGAATCCGGGTCGGTCGCTCTTCGGGCCGCCCGCTCCGTAGCCGGTCACATGCAGCATCACCAGCCCCGGGTTGTCCTGCGACAGCCGAGGGTGCTCCAGCCCCCACCTGGTGAGCGTGGAGGGCCGCAGGTTCATCACCAGAACGTCGGCGGTCGCGGCCAGCCTGCGCAGCAGGTCCCGCCCGGCCTCGTGCCGCATGTTCAGCGTGACGGACTTCTTGTTGCGCCCGAGGCTCTTGAACATCAGCCCGATCCCGTCGCGCTGGGCCCCCCACTGGCGCATCGGGTCGCCGGTGCCGGGCTGCTCGACCTTGATCACCTCGGCCCCCTGCTCACCGAGGAAGGTGGCCACCAGTGGTCCGGCGGCCAGTGTTGCGGCGTCCAGCACCCGGACACCGGACAACGGCCGGTCAGGCATTCTGCAGCGGTCCTTCGGTGGGCAGGTAGAACTGCCGCGACCACTTGCGGAAGTTCTGGTAGGTCGGGGACTCCTCACGCACGATCGGCGCCTTCACGATGTAGCGCATGTTCTCCCAGATCGGGAAGTCCATCGCCACCTGCCGGAACTGCTCGTCGATGACCCGCTGCTCGCCCGGGGTCGGCTCGGGGGAGCTCCGGTCGCGCTTGCGCAGCCACACCGAGAAGTGGATGTCCGAGACGTGCTCGTCGACCGGGGTCACGCAGAACATCTGTACCGCATCGACGTAGACCTTCATCCGGAACGCGATGATGCCCAGGCCCCAGGCCTCCACCTCGAGTTGGCCGTCGATGGTGCCCTCGGGGGTGAGATCGGTGCCATGTTTGCCGTAGGCGTAGTCGTGCATCACGTAGGCGTACTCGCCCTTGGTCTCGAACTTCTCGATCACGGTGGAGCGGGGAGCGCGGTGCACGTACTGGAAATGGGTCGGATCGACGGTGTTCTCCGCGACGACCTGTGGCGGGAAGGCCAGGTCGGTCCACTTCCGCAGACCGTGCGGGTTGGCCGGGTAGTACTCCGCGTTGTCGAACTCGGGCAGCTTCGGCGGCTCCCAGGCCGGCTGCGCGCCGCTCGGCTCCCACCAGACCATGACCGCGCCGTTGGCCAGCCGCACCGGGTAGTGCCTGATGCACACCTTCACCGGGCGTTCGCTGTAGGGGATGTTCGTGTTGCGGCCCTGCCCGTCCCAGGCCCAGCCGTGGAACGGGCACAGGATGCTCTCCCCGGACACCGTCCCGCCGACGGCGAGGTTCGCCCCGAGGTGGCCGCAGTAGGCGTCGAGCACCTTGACCTCGCCGGATGCGGTGCGATAGCAGACCAGGTCCTGGCCGAAGTAGCGCAGCTGTCGCACCTCGCCGGGGCTCAGCTCGTGCTCCCAGGCGACCTGGAACCAGCCGGTGGCGGGCGTGGCGTACGGGAAGTCCTTCACCCGGTTCTCCGTCCTTGGTCCCCTCGCCGGTCGGCCGCGGCGCCGACGAGTGGTCCGCGATGCGTGGTGGGATCGACCGACCGGTCTGTTTGTCGACTGACTGTTCGGTTCATCATGAGCGGACGGAGCCCAGGTGTCAACCATGCGTGCTGAACCCGGAGCGGCCGATGCGGGGCAGGCCCCGGCCGGAGGTCGGCCCCGAGGCCGAGCTCAGGTCTCAGGTGCCGAGGTCCGCAGCCGTGACATCACCAGTTCGACCTGTTCGGTCAGCACTGCCTCCGGGGTGACCGTGGTGCCGACCGACCAGCCCTTCAACGCCGGCAGGTGGCCGAGCAGGACGATGTCGTGGGCGAGCACCACGGCGTTCACCTCGCGGAATATCCGCTGCTGCACACCTGACCCGACGAGACCCACGAACACGGTGAGGATCTCCTGCTCCCGGGCCTTGTAACGCTGATGGGCCTCGCGAGGCAGGTGTCGATACTCCCGGTACATCAGCAGGATCTGGTCACGGTTCTTCAGGCACTCCCGCAGATAGACCTCGACGGCGTCGGCGAGCTTCTCGGGCACCGAGGTCTGGTTGTTCGCCGCGATTGCGGCGATGGTCTCGCCGAGGCCGCCGTAGATCGTCTCGCACGCCATGACCAGCAGATCCGACTTGGTGCGGATGTAGCGGTAGAGCCCGCCCACGCTGATGCCCAGATCCCGGGCGAGGTCATTGACCGAGACGCCGTCGAAACCCCGATCGATGATGTGGCGGCTGGCCAGTGCGGTGAGCAGGCCGCGCCGCTCGGCCGGAGTCGGACGCGGCCCGGCGTCGGGGATTGCCGCGGCGGGGCCGTCGACTTCCGCGTTCACGGCTCACCAGCGTTCACGGCTCACCAGCGTGGCCTGGTCCCGACACTAGCTGAGCATAGCGCTCGCATGCGGTCCGGCGGGCCGTCACGACCCATGTGAGCGAGCGCTCGCTCACATCCGGCTGACTTTCGGCTACATTCAGTACGCGGAGCGGGCGGGGCCTGGCGCGCGCGGAGCCGTGCGGGACCCGCGTCCCGAGGTCGAACGCCGGCCCGCGTGGCTGCGGCACAAAGGAGCACACCGTGCGTGATCCGGTCCGGGTACTCGTCACCAAGATCGGCCTCGACGGCCACGACAGGGGGAGCCGGATCATCGCGGCCTACCTGCGGGACGCCGGTCAGGAGGTCATCTACACGCCGCCGTGGCAGGAGATCGACGCCGTGGTGAGGCTGACGATGCAGGAGGACGTCGACATCGTCGGGGTCTCGTCGCTGGCGACCGACCACCTCATCGTGCCGGACCTGATGGGTGCGCTCACCGACAGCGGCCTGGGACACGTGGGGGTCGTCGTCGGCGGGATCGTCCCGGAGTGCGAGCACCCGATGCTGCTGGACGCCGGCGTGGCCAGGATCTTCGGGCCCGGGTCCTCCCGCGAGGAGATCGTGGGCTTCGTGGCGGAGCTCGGTGAACGGGTCCGGCAGCGCAAGCTGACCTCGACGGAGTTCGCCCGATGACCTCGACCGACAACGCCGTGACCCGTGCCGCGACCAGGGCAGCCGCTTCGGCCCCCGCCGCCGGGGAACCCACCGCTGACAGCAGCCCGCTCGAGCAACCCCACCAGGAGTGGCGTGACGAGTTCGACCAGCAGGCGGCCGGTGGCGCGACCGTGCGCAACCGCTCGGGCATCCCCATCGAGCCGCTGTACACCCCCCGGGACTGGAGCGGCGAGCACTATCTGACCGACCTGGGTTTCCCCGGCCAGGAGCCCTACACCCGCGGTATCTACCCCTCGATGTACCGGGGCCGCACCTGGACCCAGCGCCAACTGATCGGCCTCGGAACCCCCGCCGACTACAACTCCAGGGTTCGTGGACTGCTCGACCTCGGTGCCACCGCGATCAGCCTGCTGCCGTGCAACTCCAATTTCCGCGGTATCGACTGCGACGAGGCGCCGCTGCCGCTGCTGGGCACCTGCGGCACGGTGATCAACACGGTGGACCACATGGACGCCGCGCTGTCCGGGGTACCCCTCGACGGCATCTCCACCGCGATGAACGACCCCACCCCGTTCACCCTGCTGGCCTTCGTGCTCGGCACCGCGAAGCGGCGCGGCGTTCCGTTCGAGAAGATCACCGGGACGTCGAACCAGTCGGACTACATCTCGCACTTCGTGGCCAACCACATGTTCTACCGGCTCTCCCAGCCCGGGTCCCGGCGGGTCCTGGTCGACCACGTCGCCTACTGCCGGGAACGGGTGCCGAACTGGAACCCGGTCTCCGTGGTCGGTCAGCACATGCAGCAGGCAGGCGCCACCCCGGCCGAGACCATGGGATTCACCCTGTCCACCGCGATCCAGTACGCGCAGGACTGCATCGCACGCGGCATGCACCCGGACTCGATCCTGCCCCGGTTCACCTTCTTCTTCGACATCTCCATCTCGCTGTTCGAGGAGGTGGCGAAGTTCCGCGCCGGCCGCCGGATCTGGGCCCGGATCGCGCGGGAGCG
>JAJCYC010000216.1 GCA_029263115.1 Pseudonocardia sp.
CCAGGGCGGACAGTGCCATCCCGGTCTGCACCACGAACAGCATCCGGCGCTTGTCGTAGCGGTCGGCCAGCACGCCGCCCCACAGCGACAGCAACAGGGTGGGCGCGAACTGCAGCGCGGTGGCCACGCCCAGCGCCACCGGGCTCGATCCGGACAGCTCCAGCACCAGCCAGTCCTGGGCGATGCGCTGCATCCAGGTGCCGGTGACCGAGACCATCTGACCGCTGGCGAACAACCGGTAGTTGCGCACCCGCAACGAAGCCCACACCGCTCAGGCGCCCGCCATCCGGTCGATGATCTCCGAGGCCCGGGACAGGGTCCCCCGCTCGTCCTCGGTGAGCTCGGCCAGCCGCTTGTCCAGCCAGCGTTCGCGGGCGGACGCCTCGGCGGCGAGCAGGTCGGCGCCGGCCCGGGTCAGCTCGATGATCGACTGGCGGCCGTCGGTGGGGTGCTGGCGGCGGGTCACCAGGCCGGCCTCCTCCAAGGAGGCGATCACCCTGGTCATCGACGGTGGCCGGACCCGTTCGCTGGTCGCCAGCTCGCCCGGGGTCATCGCGCGGCAGGCACCCAGCGTGTAGAGCGCGGACAGCTGGGTCAGCGTGATCGCGTCGCTGCGCTGGGAGCGCAGCCGCCGGCTGAGCCGGACCACCGAGAGCCGCAGCCGGGCGGCCAGATCGGCGCCGGGCGCCGCGGTGAGGTCGGGTTGGTCCACCTCGTTAGCTTACCTCAGGAGTGCCCGCCGGAGCGGAACGCGGCCAGCAGCGCGGCCCGGGCCTGGCTCCAGCTCTCCCGCGCGCCGCGCCGCTTGGCGGTGTTCACCAGGATCCGGTACACCCAGGTCCGCAAGGAGGGCGGCGCTCGAACCGGTCGATGCCCTGGATCACGGCCAATCAGGTGTCCTGCCCGTTCCGTGTCCGGAGATGCCCGGGGCGTGACAGCCGTGCCGCGAACCGGTTCCGCCGCTGAGGGCGGCCTGGCTCGACCAGCGAACGGGGCGTGCAGGCAGTGCCTCCCTCGGTCGCCGGCCACGTCACCAAGGACCGTCAGCACCCGACCTCATGAGTGCACAACACCGTTCTGGCGCTACTTTGCGCGCACGGGGGACGTAGGGTGATGGGGTGATCGATCCGCCGCCGCCGCCGCCCCGACTGGTCGAGCTCTCCTGGGTGGTCGGCGTCGGCACGGTGCTGTGGCTGGTGGCCGGCGCCGTGCTGCTGGTCGCGCACCTGCACTTCGGGCGGCCGCTGGACGCGTGGTTCGGTGCCTGCGGCGCGGGCGTGCTGCTCGGCGCGTTCGGCTACGGGCTGTCCCGCTGGCAGAAGCGCGCCGCCCGGCGCGGGTCCCGGGGCGCCCAGCCCGGGCTGAGCTGACCGGGGCGCGCGTGCTCCGGCCGGTGCCCGTCGCGCAGCTACGGCGGCAACTCGGGCAGCCCGTCGGAGGCCGGGCTGCTGGCCGACGCCCGGGCCGCCGAACTGGTGCCGGCCGCGCAGAGCCGGGCGGTGGCTGAGGCCGCGCCGGGCCTGGTGCGCGCGGTGGCGGTGCCGGGGGCCCGGCACAACGACCCGGAGCTGGTCGAGGGGCCGGCCGTGGTCACCGCCGTCGCCGAGCTCGCCCGCTGAACCAGGTCAGAGACAGGCCTTGACACCCTCCTGTGCACCGGTGTTGAACGCCGCGATGCGCTGCCGGGCGTCGCCGTGGTCACGCTGGTTGGTCCACGGGTAGTCGTCGGCGGCGGCGGCCAGGGTGCTGGCCAGCTCCTCGTCGTCACCGGCCTCGATGGTGACCAGACCGTCGCGCGCGGCGCCCTGCAGGCTGGCCCCGGCCAGGCAGTCGGCCTGCAGCTCCACCGAGCGTTCGGTCAGCCCGCGCCGGACCCGGGCCTGGATCGCGTGCCCCCACTCGTGCGCGATCACCAGGTAGATCCACGAGTCGCCGATCTGCCGGTAGCCGGCCGCCATCAGGTTCTCGTCCCAGGCCAGGAAGTCACGCGGGCGGCAGTAGAAGGCGTTGAACGCCACCGCCCGCTGACCCGCGCACTGCGGGCCGTTCTCGCCGTTGTAGCCGCCGACCACCCGCGGGCTGCGGTAGGCCCGGCCGAACATCTCCGGGAAGTGCCGCCGCCAGTACCCGTCGATCGCGGCGATGGCCGCGCGCTCGTCCTCGACCATCCCGGACGGTGGCTGCGCCGAGGTGTCGGTCTCGAGGGCGGCCGCCGCCAGCGGTGTCACCTCCGTCGCCGCGGACCCGTCCGACCCGGCCACCGGGGCCACCCAGAGCAGCCCGAGTACCAGCACCGCCGCGACCCATCGCACCGTTCTCCGCACCCGGACATTCTGGACCACCGCCGGGACTCCGCAGGTGATCTTCGGCGAAATCCGCGCCGGATCACTCGACGAGCCGGGCCAGCAGCGCCCGGACCGGATCGGAGGCGTGCCAGGTACCGTCGGGTTCCCGCCAGACCGGCACGGTGATCCGGGCGCGCACCGGCCGGGTCAGCTCGACGACCAGCCCGTCGTGCAGCCATACCCGGCCCTCGGGCACCGCGACGCCGAGCGCCGCGCACGCCGCGACCACCTCGGCCAGCGCCGACCAGCGCTCCGGACGCCCGGTGTCCCGGCCCCCGGCGCCCCGGCCCCCGGTGCCCGAGGACCCGAGCACGGTTCCCCGGACGAGTTCCGAGGCCAGCGGCAGGTCGAGCAGCTCGGCGAGCGCGCCGGTCAGTTCGGGGTCGTTGGACACCCCGGACACGGTCTCCTCCGGTGGCAACGCCGGCGCCAGCCAGCCGAAGTCTAGCAACACCGCGCGGTCGGCGCCGACCACCACGCCGGCCGTCGAGCGCAGCCACCCCGGCGGGTCGAGGTCGTGCGGGTCGACCCAGCCGGAGAGCACGGCGGTGGCCAGCGCGGCGTGCACCCGCCAGGTGAGCCCGGCATCCGGCGCGCGGTCCGGGTCGGCCAGCCGGGTGAGCAGCTCCTCGGCGTCGGCCGGGCCCCGGACGTCCAGGTCGCGGCGCACGCCGGCCGCGGCCAGCACGTCGTCGGGCAGCCCGGCGAGCCGCTCCGGCACCGGATCGAACAACCCGGCCAGCCCGGTGGCCGACGCCGTCCGCCACTGCCCCGGCCGGCGACCGGCCAGCTGTGCGTGCCGGGCCAGCCACCAGCCGGTGTAGGAGTCCTGCGCCCGCAACGCGCGCAGGCCCGCCGGGTCGGCGGCCAGCAGCGCCAGCACGGCCGGCCAGGCATCGTCGTCGACCAGGTCCAGGTCGCGCACCGCCCGCATCGGCGACGGCGGCCGGTCCAGCCCGTCCCACCAGCGGTCCTCGTCGTCCAGGTCGTGGTCCGGGCCGGCCGGGTCGTCCTCGACCAGCACCGCGAACGAGTCGAGCACGCCCACCGCGGCGAGCACCGGGCGCGGGAACGCCGCGGCGAACCCGGGGTCGAGCACCCCCAGCGGGGCGTCCGGGGCGAGTAGCGGCCGGATCGCCGCGTCGGCGAACATCAGCTCGTCGGCCCGGCGAGGCAGACCACCGGCCTCCGGCAGCGCCAGCGCGCCCAGCCAGGGCCGCACGGCCGGCCCGGCGCCGAGGGAGCGCGCGCCGCCGGGGTCGTCCCCGGGCCCGGCATCGTCTCCGGCTTTGCCGCCCAGCTCGGTGAGCAGGCCGAGCACCAGACGGGCGAGCGCGTGCGACCCGGACCGCTCGGTCACCGGGCCCGGCTCGCCGTCCTCGACCGCCTCCGACCGGCCCACCGCCGCCACCAGCGCCGGGTGATCGAGCACCTCGGCCGGGCCGGCGCCGACCGCGCCGAGTGTGCGCAGCAGCGGGTGGGCAGCGTCCGGGTGCACGATCCGGACGCCGGGCAGCGCCAACTCGGCGAGCTGCCCGGTCATCGTGGCCACCCAGCCGGGCGCACCGTCGAGCACCAGCACACCGCGCGGGCCGGTGACCGTGCGACCGTCCACCAGCGGAACCGGCAGCGCGGCCAGCTCGTCGCGCGCGCCGGGCACACCGTCGACCGCGTCCGCGAGCGCCGCGTACACCGCCCGCCACCGCGGCGGCGGCCAGCGGAGCGCGGCGAGCCGGTCGGCCAGCTCGGCCAGCCCGAGCGGGCGGGCACCCAGCGCGGTGAGGGCCGGGCGGGCCACCGGGTCGAGGTCGGCGGCGAGCAGTTCGGGGACCGCGTCGGCCACCAGGCCGGCGAGCACCGGCGGCCCGGGCAGGTCGAGCAGCCGGGCGTGGCGCGGCGCGAGCAGCACCGGCTCGAGCTCCGGGTCGGGGGCCCGCGCGCCGTCGGCGAGCGAGGTGCGTGCCGGCGCCGGCGCGTCGTCGGGACGCGCCGCCGGCAGCCAGGTGGCGTCCCGGAGGATCTCCGCCACGGCCGTGCGCAGGGCGTCGTCCAGCTCGCCGAGCGGGAACCCGGGTGCCGGCGCGAGCCCGGCCCGGTCGTACGGACGCACCGCCAGCACCAGCTCGAGGTAGGTCCCGGCGGCCGCGCGCACCACCTCGTCGACCGCCGGGCCCGGGCGGACCCGGCGGCGTGACGGTTGCATCGGCAGGCCGGCGATCAGCCGGGCGGGCAGGCTCAGCCGCTCGTCGCTGGGGGTCGGAGCGTGCAGCACCTCCCCGGTCAGCGGGGCCGGCCGGCCCGCCGCCGACAGCGGCAACGCCCAGCACACCGTCCAGCCCGACCGCTCCTCGACCGCGCCGACCGCCCGGTCGCCACGCAGCTCACCCGTCCGCCGGACGAGCAGCCACCGGCGCTCCCCCGACCACAGGGTCACCGTGCCGTCCGGGTGGTCGACACGGCGGTGCTCGACACGGCGGTGCTCGACACGGCGACCGCTGTCCGGGTGCACCACCGTGACCTCGGCCAGCCAGGGCAGCGCGATCAGCAGGTCGGGCGCGGCCAGGTCGGCCGCGGCGGTCGGGTCGGACGCGGCGGTCGGATCGGTGGCTGGTCGCAGCGGGAGCCGGACCTCGGTGTCGTAGCCGGGCGGCGGGCCGGGTTCGTCGCCGGAGACCGGCCAGGGCAGCCGCAGCACCGGGGGCCGGCCGCTGCGGCGGGCCAGCTCGGCCGACGCCGCCCCGGGCAGCCGCGCGACCTCGGCCCGGGTGTCGGCAGCCGAGAACCGCGCGCCCCCGGTGACCGAGACCAGCCGCGGCGCGTCGCTGACCCCCAGAACCGCGGCGAAGCCGACCCCGAAGCGCCCGACCGCGTCGGTGTCACGCTTGGTCGAGGCTCGCAACGAGGCCAGTGCGGCCACCCCGGCGACGTCCAGCGGCGCTCCGGTGTTGGCCACCCGCAGCTCGGCGCCGGCCGGTCCGGGCACCACCCTGACCAGCAGCCGCCCCGGCCGGCCGACCCGTTGCGCGGCGTCGGCCGCGTTCTGCGCGAGCTCGACCAGCCAGCGGTCGGCGTACCCGCCGAGCAGCAGGTCCTCCTCGGCGTTGGCATCCTCGCGGAACCTGGTCGGCGAGTCCGCCCAGGCCGCCAGCACCCCGGCCCGCAGGCTCGCGGTGTCGAACGGGTCCGGCTGGGGCACCCGCCCATTCCCGCACACCCCACCGGAACTGGTGCTGGCGGGGCGGCGCCGGGAGGAACCGGCGCGGGGGGCGGGGCCGCCCCGGCGTGGGCGGCGGGAGCGGGTCAGCCAGGCCGGCGCGTCACGGCGCGGCGTGTCGGCCGGCTTCGGCCGCGCCACCGAGTCACACGATCGAGACCGGAGACGTCGACCCGCACATATGGTCGGCGTCTGTTCGTCGGGGCGACCGCCGCATCAGCCCGCCGGGTCAGCGCTGCTCGAGCTCCACACCGTCGTCGTAGACCACCAGCGCGACCGGAGCGACCGGACCGGGGTCGGGCTCGACGTCGGAGTGCGCCCCGCAGCCGTACTCGGCGTGCACCACCGAGCCGTCGGCCGGCGCGAACTCGTTGGCGCACACCCCGAACGCCGCTCGCAGCACCCCGGCCAGCGGCAGGTAGAAACCGCAGCCCGCGCAGGTGCCGGGCGCCGCTCTGGCCATGTCGGCGCCGGGCCCGCGCTCACCGTCGGCCCAGCGTTCGGCGGCGTCCAGCCGGCCCGTCCGGCTGAGCACCTTGGGCCGGCCCAGGCCGACCTCGCGGCTGACCTCCTCCAGCGCCGGATCGTCAGTCGCCAGGTAGCCCGGCGCCAACCGCTCGTCGTCCGGCCGGCAGGGCAGTAGATCCCCGACCCCGAGGTCACCGGCCCGCACCCGCTCCTGCCAGGGCACCCAGGCCGGCGCCACCAGAGCGTCCGGGCCGGGGAGCAGGACCGTCTCGCTCACCGTGACCGGCTCGCCGGTGCCGGCCAGCGTGACCGCCCAGCGCCACCCCCGGTACCCGGGCTGATGCGCGGCGAAGTAATGGGTGACCGCGTGCTCGTCCTCGGCCAGGGCCTCCTCGTGCACCCCGACCGCGTCCGCGCCGGCGATCTCCACCGCGACGGCCCTGGCCAGCTCGACGGCGGCCTCGGACACCAAGGCCGACTGCCCCGGGTGCTCAGTGCTGGGAACGTCCACCCCGTGATTGTGCCACCCTCGCCGGCATGGCCCATCGGCGCGCACGGACTTCGGCGCTCATCGCGGCGCTCTGCGGACTGCTGAGCTGCTCACCCGGCGGGCAGGCCGACGGCCGAGCAGCAGCCGCACCGGCTCCGGGACCGCTGATCGAGGCCGCGGTGGCCGCCGGGTTGCGCTCCCCGACGCTCACCGTGCTGGGCGGGTTGCCGCACGACACCACCGCCTGGACCCAGGGCCTGGAGATCGCCGACGGCGTGCTCTACGAGGGCACCGGGCGCACCGGGCGCTCACAGCTGCGCGAGCTCGACCCGGCGACCGGGCGACTGCTGCGGGCCACCGACGTCCCGGAACCGCTGTACGGCGAGGGGATCACCGTGGTTGGCCCGCGGATCTGGCAGCTGACCTGGCGGGACGGGGTGGCGCTGGACTGGGACCGGGCGACGCTGCGACCCGGGCGCCGGGCGGACTGGACCGGTGAGGGCTGGGGGCTGTGCCGGACTCCGGCCGGGTCGCTGGTGGCCAGCGACGGCGGGGACCGGCTGCGGGTGCTCGATCCCGACACACTGCGACAGCGGGCGAGCGTGCCGGTGCGGATCGGCGGGCAGCCGCTGCGCGGGCTCAATGAGCTGGAGTGTGTCGACGGCGCGGTGTGGGCGAACGTGTTCGAGACCGACTGGTTGGTACGCATTGAGCTCGGCGCCGACCCGGCGGCCCCCGCGAACGGCACGAACGGCACCATCGGCACGGTGAGCGCGGCGGTGCGGGCCGCCGACCTGCTGGAGCCCGGCGAACGGGCCCGGGCCAGCGTGCTCAACGGGATCGCGGCGGTGCCCGGGACCGACGAGTTCCTGGTCACCGGGAAGCTGTGGCCGACGATCTTTCGGGTGCGATTCGACGGCTGAGTCGGCCCGTCACGCCCGACGTGCGCCCGACGCCGCCGCGATGCGGAACAATGCCGGTGTGGCCAGCAACCGATCCAGGCGTCCGCGGCCGGGCCGCGCCCGCTCGGGGTTCGGCGGCCGGCGCCGCACGATGTGGGTCCCGGTGGACGAGCGTCCCGGTCGGGCCGACCGGGACACCGGAGCCGACCGGGACGGTCGGGACCGCCGTGACGAACCGGCCGGCTCCGCGTGGAGCAACCCGGCGCCCCCGCCACACACCGAGCCGCCGCGACGCACCGAGCCCCCGCCACACACCGAGCCGCCGCCACGCACCGAGCCCCCGCCACGCACCGAGCCGCCGCCACGCACCGGGCAGCCGGGGCCGCGCAAGCTGACCGTCACCCGGGTCGCGGCCTGGCGGGGCCGGCAGCTCACCGAGGAGGGCATCCGGCGGTTCCACGGCGCGGCCGGGGCCGACGGAGCCGACCGGTCCGGGCTGCGGGCGCTGACCTACGCGACGATGCTGAACTACGCCACCGACGCCGCGATCGCCGTCGCGCTGGCCAACACCCTGTTCTTCTCCGCCGCCACCGCCGAGAGCAAGTCCAAGGTGGCGCTTTACCTGCTGATCACCGTCGCCCCGTTCGCGCTGGTCGCCCCGGTGATCGGGCCGCTGCTGGACCGGCTGCAGCGCGGGCGGCGGTGGGCGCTGGCGCTGTCGTTCGTCGGTCGGGCCGTGCTGGCGGTGGTGATGGCCGCGAACTTCGACACCTGGGCGCTCTACCCGGCGGCACTCGGGGTGATGGTGCTGTCGAAGTCCTGCACCGTGCTGCGCGCGGCGGTCACCCCCCGGGTGCTGCCGCCGACGATCACCCTGGTCACCACCAACTCCCGGCTGACCGCCTTCGGGCTGCTGGCCGGCGGGGTGTTCGGAGCGGTCGCGGTGGGCGTGGCGCGGGTGTCCGGCTCCCCTGGCGCGCTGGTCTACACCGCCGCGCTGTGCCTGCTCGGGGCCTGGTTGTGCCTGCGCATCCCGCGGTGGGTGGAGGTCACCGCCGGTGAGGTACCGGCCTCGCTACGGGCCAGCCGGGGTTCGCGGGCCGGCCGCCGCTCGGGCCGGCGCACCAGCCAGCCGATGGGTCGGCACGTGGTGGTGTCGCTGTGGGGGTCCGGCTCGATCCGGGTGCTGACCGGTTTCCTCACCTTGTTCGTGGCGTTCGTGGTCAAGGCCCAGACCGAACAGGACCCGTCCCGGCAACTGCTGCTGCTGGGCTGCGTGGGCGCCGCGGCCGGGGTGGGCAGCTTCGTGGGCAACGCGATCGGGGCCCGCCAGCGTTTCGACCGGTCCGAGACCCTCGTGCTGGGCTGCGTCGCGACCGCGATGGTGGCGGCCGCGGCGGTGGCGATGTTCCCCGGCATCCCGGCCGCCACCGGGTGCGCGCTGGTGGCCGCGATCGTCAGCGCGCTGTCCAAGGTCTGCCTGGACGCGGTGATCCAGCGGGACCTGCCCGAACGGTCCCGGGCCTCGGCGTTCGGACGTTCGGAGACGGTGCTGCAGCTGGCCTGGGTGTTGGGTGGCGCGATGGGGGTACTGCTGCCACCGGTCTGGTGGATCGGGTTCACCTCGGTCGCGGTGCTGGTCGGGCTGGGCCTCGCGCAGACCGCGATGATCAGCCGGGGGCGCTCGCTGCTGCCCTGGATCCGGCACCGCGAGCAGCCGGTGCTCTGAGGTCCCGCTACCCCTGAGCCCGCCTCAGCTCGAGCCGCCTCAGCCCCGGGGCACGTCGAGCCGCAGGCCGACCCCGCGCACCGTGTGCAGGTAGCGCGGGGCCTGGGCGCTCTCCCGCAGCTTGCGGCGCAACCACGAGACGTGCACGTCGACCGTCTTGTCCGCGGCCGAGGCCTTGCCGGCGATCGTCGTCCCGCCGGCACGAGTCGCCTTGTCGACCGGGCCGGGCTGGCGCCACACCTCGGCCAGCAGCTCGGTCTTGGTGACCACCTGCCCGACCCGCTGGGCCAGGTAGGCGAGCAGGTCGAACTCGCGCGGCGACAGCGCCAGCGGCAGTTCGTCCAGCTCGGCCCGGCGGGCGGCCAGGTCGAGGTACAACCCGCCCAGCCGCAGCATCGAGCGGGGCGGGGGCTGCGTGACGCCGCGGCGACGCAGCACCGCCCGGACCCTGGCCAGCAGGGAGTCCAGGCCGGCGGGTTGCACGACCCAGTCGTCGGCCCCGGCGTCGAGCGCGGCGACCACGCTGGGCTCGTCCGCCTCGCAGGTCGTCACCATCACCGCCGCCCCGGCCAGGGCCGCCCGCAGCTCGGCCACCACGTGGACCGTGTCCGGCGCGGCGATCCGCCCGGCCAGCAGCACCAGGTCGGGTTGACCCTTGGTCGCGGCGACCAGCCCGGCGTCGGCGTCCGACTCGACCGACGTGGGGTACCCCTGATCGGCGAGGTGGCGCAGCAGCCGGCCCCGTACCTCGGCATCCTGCGCGATCACCAGCACATGGGGCGCCACACGACCCAGGGCGGCTAGCGGCACCGCGGCTGACGACACTGAGAAACCTCCGGGAGCAGGCGTGACAATGCATGCTGCGTGACGCCGGTGAACGCTCCGAGAATCCTACGTGAAGTGAGCGTTGCCTTCGCTACTCATGGGTAGCATTCACCGAATCGAGCTTAAAAAGCTTGACACGGCGCGATTCGTCAGCCGTCCAGATCGCGGGCGACCGCACGGACCACCTCGGCCGCCAGCTTGGCGCTGCGCCGATCCGGATAGCGGCCCCGGCGCAGGTCGGGCTGGACCTTGCCCTCCAGCAACTTGATCATATCCTCGATGAGTCCGTGCAGTTCCTCGGCCGGTCGGCGCCGGGCCTCGACCACCGACGGCGGAGCATCGACCAGCCGCACCGACAACGCCTGCGGACCCCGACGGCCCTCGGCCATGCCGAACTCCACCCGCTGACCGGATTTCAGACCGTCCACCCCCGGTGGCAGGGCTGCCTTGCGGACGTACACGTCCGCGCCCCCGTCCTGGGAAAGAAATCCGAAACCCTTCTCGGCGTCGTACCACTTGACCCTGCCGGTCGGCACCCTGCTCACCCGTCCCCTGCTCAACCACACGCTCTGCCGTACCCACCACACCGCCGTACCCACCACACCGCCGAGCCCGCCAACCCGTATGCACGACGAACGCGCCCCGAGCGGCGTCAGGGCGCGCGTGTCCAGACTAGCCCGGCCGCCGGTGCACGCGCGCCCGCCTTACGCGTGCCGGGCGGCCGCGGCGCCCGAAGCCCCAGCAGCTCGACCGACCGCTCCCGCATCTCCACCGTGCGCACCTTGCCGGTGACAGTCATCGGGAAGTTCTCCACCACCCGCACGTAGCGCGGGATCTTGTAGCGCGCCAACTCGCCCGACGACCATTCGCGCAGGGCGTCCGAGGTCAGTGGATCGGCGCCCTCCCGCATCCGTACCCACGCGCACGACTCCTCCCCGTAGAGCTCGTCCGGCACGCCGATGACCTGGGCGTCCAGCACGTCCGGATGGGCGTAGCGGAACTCCTCGATCTCCCCGGGGTAGATGTCCTCCCCGCGCCGTGGTTGGTCGCCTCCAGAGGGGGCTGACGCGCTCACGGTGGACTCCTCGGGGCACGTCGGCCCGGTCGGTCGGGCCGGATGGCGCCTCGGCCCGGGATGTCCCGCTATCCTTCCGCCCCGGCGACCGGCTCGCCACCGCCGCGACGCTCACAGCCCTCCGGTGTAGAGCAGCAGGTTCGACGTGCCACCAGCCCCCCCGCCGACCAGCACGTCCGGCGTGGCCCGGTCGATCAGCCACTTCCGCACGGTCGCGGTCGGGGCGTCGCCGAAGCGCTGCTTGTACATCGCGGCCACCCCAGCCGCGAACGGCGCCGACATCGAGGAACCGGTGTAGGGCTCGACACCGCCACCCGGAACGGGCGCGTCGATCACCGTGCCGGGCGCGTACAGCGACACGCAGCGGCCGGTGCTCGAGGTACCCGAGCGCCGGTCGTCGATCGTCGAGTTGGCTACCACCAGCACGTTGCGCGCCGCCCGGGGGGCCACCGTGCAGGAGTCGGCGCCGGTGTTGCCGGCCGAGGTGGCCACGAAGACACCGGCATCGGCGAGCCGCGTCACCGCGGCGCTGAGGATCGCCGACGGCTCGTTGCCGTAGCGCCAGGACAGCACTGCGACGGCCGGCTGCCGCGCGTTGCGGGTGACCCACTCCACGCCCTCGACCAGGTCGGACAGCGACCCGTCGCCCATGCAGTCGAGCACCTTCACGTCGTGCAGGACCGCCTGCTTGGCCACCCCCAGCGTGGCTCCGCCGGCGATCCCGGCGACCACGGTGCCGTGCCCACCGCAGTCCCCCCGCGGCCCGCCGGCGATGTTCACCTCGAACCGGGCCCGCCCGCCGAACTCGGGGTGGCTCAGGTCGATGCCGGTGTCCAGCACGTAGACGTGCACCCCAGCGCCAGTGGCGTCGGTGGAGTAGCTGCGCGAGAGCGGGAGCCGCCGCTGGTCGATCCGGTCCAGGCCCCAGTTGCGCGGATCGGTCTGCCGGTTGCGCTTGCCAGCCGAGTCGTCGCCCGGCGGCTGCGCCGGCTCAGCGTCCGCCGCGGGCTCGGTCGCCGCGTCCGGCTCGGTCTCGGTGGCGCGGACGGTGCGGTCGGGCTCGACACCGAGCACCCCGGCGCGGGTGCGCAGCCGCTGCGCCTGGCCGGCGGTCAGCGGGGCGGCGAACCCGCTGACGGACTGCTCGAAGCGACTGGTGGTGACCACCCCGAGCTCCCCGACCACCGACTCGACACTCTGCTCCGGGGCGATCCGCACCACGTAGGCGCTGGACGGCTCGACACTTGCCGGCTCGGCAGGCGCGCTCGGCGACAGGAGGAGCCCGAGACCCGCGGCGATCGCCGACAAGGGCGACCCCGACCGCACATCAATCACGGAGAGCAACGCTAAGACCCCGATTGATGCGTTGCCAATGACACAATCGTGGCCAATGGGACTCATGAGGCTAGTGTTACGAGTGTCGGCGGCCCGGGTGAGGAACGAGTGCGACGGGCAGTCCCGGGTAGTCGGTGGCGCCCCGCAGGTCGACCGTGCCCCGACGTACCCGACCGCTTCGTTGCCCTCGCTGTTCGACACGGAAGTCACCCGCGGCGCACACCAGTGGATCGTCACGTTCCGGTGATCGGCGTCTGTGCGGTGCTCGCCCGGCGCGCACCCACGGGTCAGAATGGCGGCCGTGCGGACCTTCGACCCCGGCCAGCGGCGGACCCGGCTGGCCCGGCGGCACCGGCTCGCACCCGGGCACCGGGCGACGGACGTGGTGGCGGCCACCGACTCGGTGGTGTGCCTGCACGCCACCGACCCGGCCACGGTCTACCTCTCGGCGTGGGCCCGGGTCCGCGGCTTCCGGCCCACCGACCTGGACACGGCCCTCTACACCGACCGGTCGCTGGTCAAGCAGCTGTGCATGCGGCGCACCCTGTTCGTGTTCGGCGCCGACCTGCTCGACGTCGTGCAGTCGGCCGCCGCCGACCGGGTGGCCGACCAGGAGCGGCGCCGGCTGATCAAGGACGTGGAGGCGGCCGGGCTGCACGCCGACGGCACCGCCTGGCTGGCCGCCGCCGGCGCGGCCACCCTCGACGCGCTCGCCGGGCTCGGCGAGGCCCACTCGGGCGAGCTCCGGGCCGCCGTCCCGCTGCTGGAGGGGGTGACCGTCGCGTCTCCGGGCAAGGCCTACGGCGGGGACAACCCGGTCGGCCCCCGGGTGTTGACCACGCTGTCCGCCGCCGGGGCGATCCTGCGTAGTACCAACCGCGGCTCCTGGAACGTGTCCCGGCCGAACTGGACCCTCACCGAGCGCTGGCTCGGCCGGCCGGTCGAGCCACCGGCCGAGGCGACCGCCCGCGCGCAGCTGGTACGTCGCTGGCTGCGCGCGTTCGGCCCGGCCACGGTCGCCGATCTGAAGTGGTGGCTGGGCTGCACGCTCACCGCGACCCGGGCGGCGCTGGCCGAGGTCGGCGCGGCCGAGGTGGACCTGCACGGCGCTCCCGGGGTCGCGCTGGCCGACGACCTGACCGACGACCCGCCGGTCGAGCCGTGGGCCGCGCTGCTGCCCGGGCTGGACCCGACCACGATGGGCTGGCAGCAACGCGACTGGTACCTCGGCGCGCACCGCGAGCGGCTGTTCGACCGGGCCGGCAACGCCGGCCCGACCGCCTGATGGGACGGGCGGGTCGTCGGCGGCTGGCGGCAGAGCGCGTCCGGCGAGGTGGCGCTCCAGCTGCTGGAGGACGTCGGAGCGGAGGCTCGCACGGCGCTGGAGGCCGAGGCCGAACGGCTCACCGGCTGGCTCGCCGGGCTGCGGATCTCCCCCCGTTTCCCGTCCCCGCTGTCCAAGGAGCCGGTGAGCGGGCAGTAGCGCCGGGCTCACCGACCGAGCGCGGCGAGACACTCGAGGTCGGCCGCGGCGTGCGCCATCCGCTCGATGTTCACCAGGCAGCACGACGGCGGGTGCAGGTCGGGCCGGCGTTCGCGAAATCGGTGTCGCCCGTGGTCACCGGGGTGCTGTCCTTCCAACTCGGTGACATGCTGACCAGGTGGCGGCTGACACTGGCGCTGGCGCCAGAACCCGCCGCCGCGCGCGGGTGGAACACGCCACGTCGACCGGTGGAGGCCAGCGATGACCCAGGAGACCGACCGCGCCGCCGCGGGTGACACCGGCGAGGCGGGGTTCCCGGTGCATTCGCACATCGCGCTGCGCGCCACCATCGGGGTCATCGCCGTCGCGCTCCCGCTGCTGGTCATCAGCGTCACGGCGGCCGTGGACGGGGAGGTGCTCTCCTCGATAAGTGCATCGTTCCACCACCGGTACTCGATCAGCCTCTTCGTCGGGTCGATGTGCGCCTTCGCCGCGTTCCTGTGGGCCTACCAGTACACGCCGACCGAGAACCGCCTCGGCAACGTGGGCGCGGTACTGGCGGCCGGGGTCGCCATCTTCCCGACCCGGCCGGGAGCACAGGACGCCCCGTTCACGCTTCCCTGGTTCCTGGGCACCGTGCACTTCGTCTGCGCGGCGACGTTCTTCCTGATCCTGTTCCGGTTCTGCCGGTACTGGTCCCGCAACGACCAGGACGCCAGCCAGGCCCGCACCTACCGGATCTGCTCGTGGGTGATCCTCGCCGCGCTGCTGGTCGCCGGAGCCACCCAGGTGGCGGAGGCGATCTGGTTGACCTCCGGGCGGCTGGACCCGTACTTCCTGCTCGCCGAGGTCGTGATGATCGAGGCGTTCGGAGTCTCCTGGCTGGTCCGGGGAGGCGCTCGACTGACCTGCGCCGCTCGGGCGTTGGTCGTGGTCGGCGTGCCGATCCTGCTGATCGTGTTCGTCCTCGGAGGCGGGTCGGTCGCCGACCGGGCAGCGGCCGGCGCCGTCGGGTTCCTCGCCGCCGTAGCCCTGCTCGCGGTGCTGTGGCCGGAGCGACCGGGAGCGGCCCGAAACCGCTTCGGCACCGCCCAGGCCGAGTGACCTCCCGGGCCGGTGTCCGGCGCGGCCAGGTCCGCCGCGGCACGCCGGACCCGAGCTGAGTGACCTTACCGGTCAGGTCCGGGCCGGGCTGTCCAGCGCCTCGGCGGCAGCCAGCCGCACGTCGTAGTCCAGCTGTGCGGCGTCGGTGGGCTCGAACCCGATCTCGCTGATGTTGCCGGCGCGGGTGAGGTCGCGGGTGATCGAGTCCAGCAGCGGCCCGAACCGGGCCGGACCGTGCACCCGCAGCACCTGCACCGGGTGCTTCATCGACCGCTTGGCGTCCGACTTCGCCTTACGCACCGCGGCGATCGCCGCGGTGGCCACCGCCAGCACCATGTCGTCAGCGGGGTCACCGGCGGAGGTCGCGGTCCCGTGCGGCGTCGCCGGGTCGGGCCACGGGCTGGTGTGCACCGTCCCGTCGTGCCACCAGGACCAGGCCTCCTCGGTGGCGAACGGCAGGAACGGGGCCAGCAGCCGCTGCAGTACCGACAGCGCCGAGCGCAGCGCCAGCCGCGCGGACTGGGTCGCCGGGTCGGAGTCGTCCCCGTAGGCGCGGTCCTTGACCAGCTCCAGGTAGTCGTCGCAGAACTGCCAGAAGAACCGCTCGGTGCGTTCCAGCGCGGTGGTGTACTCGAAGGTCTGCAGGGCGGCGGTGGCCTGGGCGACCACGTCGTCGAGCACGGCCAGCATCGACCGGTCCAGCGCCTCGGTCACTCCTGCCCCCGGCGCCGGTTCCGGGAATCCGAGGACGAACTTGCTGGCGTTGAGCAGCTTGGTGGCCAGCCGGCGGCCGATCTTCATCTTGCCCTGGTCGAACGCGGTGTCGGTGCCCGGACGACCGCTGGCCGCCCAGTAACGCACCGCGTCCGAGCTGAACTCCTCGAGCAGCCCGACCGGGGTGACCACGTTGCCCTTGGACTTCGACATCTTCTTGCGGTCGGGGTCGAGGATCCACCCGGACAGCGTGACGTCGGTCCAGGGCAGCGAGTCGGTCTCCAGCTGCGCGCGCAGCACGGTGGAGAACAGCCAGGTGCGGATGATGTCGTGGCCCTGCGGGCGCAGGTCCATCGGGTAGGTCTCGTTGAACAGCTCCTTGTCCTCCTCCCAGCCGCAGACGATCTGCGGGGTGAGCGAGGAGGTGGCCCAGGTGTCCATCACGTCGGGATCGCCGAGGAAACCGCCGGGCGCACCGCGCTGGTCGGCGGTGTAGCCGGGCGGGGTGTCCGAGGACGGGTCGACCGGCAGGGCGTCCTCGGCCGGGACGATCGGCCGGTCGTACACCGGGTCGCCGGAGGCGTCCAGCGGGTACCAGACCGGCACCGGCACGCCGAAGTACCGCTGCCGGCTGACCAGCCAATCACCGTTCAGCCCGCGCACCCAGTCCTCGTAGCGGGCCCGCATGTAGCTCGGGTGCCAGTTCAGCTGCTGGCCGCGTTCCAGGAGGCGGTCCTGGTGGTCGACCGAGCGGATGAACCACTGCCGGCTGGACACGATCTCCAGCGGCTTGTCGCCCTTCTCATAGAACTTCACCGGGCGCACCGTCTTGCTCGGCTCGCCGTCCAGGTCGCCCGACTCGCGCAGCATCGCCACCACGCGTTCCTTCGCGGTGAACACGGTCGCGCCGACGATCTGCTGGTAGGCCGCGCGGCCGGATTCCGAGTCGAGACCATCGGGGGCCTGGGCCACGATCCGGCCGTCGCGCCCGATGATCGCCCGGGCCGGCAGCTTCAGCTCGCGCCACCACTGCACGTCGGTCAGGTCGCCGAAGGTGCAGCACATCGCGATGCCGGCGCCGCGGTCGGGCTCGGCGGCCGGGTGGGCCAGCACCGGCACCTCGACCCCGAACACCGGCGTGGTGACCGTGCTGCCGAACAGGTGCTGGTAGCGGGCATCGTCGGGGTGCGCGATCAGCGCCACGCAGGCCGGTAGCAGCTCGGGGCGGGTGGTCTCGATGTAGACCGGGGTGTCGCCGGCCGGCCCGTCGGCGTGGAAGGCGATCCGGTGCCAGGCACCGGCGTGCTCGCGGTCCTCCAACTCGGCCTGGGCCACGGCGGTGCGGAAGCCGACGTCCCAGAGCGTGGGGGCCTCGGCCTGGTAGGCCTGGCCGGCGTGCAGCAGCCGGACGAACGCCCGCTGCGAGACGCGCTGGGCGTGCTCACCGATCGTGGTGTAGGTCATCGACCAGTCGACCGACAGCCCCAGCCTGCGCCACACCTGCTCGAACGCCTGCTCGTCCTCGGCGGTCAGCTTCTCGCAGAGCTCGACGAAGTTGCGCCGCGACACGTCCAGCGGCTTGGCGCCCTTGGCGGGCGGCACCTCGGGGACGGGCATGTCCGGCAGGTACGGAAGGGCCGGCTCGCAGCGCACGCCGAAGTAGTTCTGCACCCGCCGCTCGGTGGGCAGGCCGTTGTCATCCCAGCCCATCGGGTAGAAGACGTGCTTGCCGCGCATCCGCTGGAAACGGGCGACGATGTCGGTGTGGGTGTAGGAGAACACGTGCCCCACGTGCAGCGACCCGCTCACCGTCGGCGGCGGGGTGTCGATGGAGAACACGTCGGCCCGCTCGGCCGGCCGGAACCGGTAGGTGCCGTCCTGCTCCCAGCGCTGCGCCCAGACCTGGTCCAGCCCGTCCAACACCGGCCGCTGGGGGACCCGACCCGAATCGGCTGACGGCTCACCCGATGACTCACCCAACGACACTGACCCGCTCACCCCATCTGCATGGCTGGTCCGGTCCGGGACCCGAGCGGGTCAACCGTGATCGCATGTTCCGCCTCGACCAGCGTCAGCGATTCTATTCCACCGCCGAGGCAGCCCGGTGGGCCCCCGGTGCCGGTCCGGGGCACGGCCTGGTGGAGCGGCATGAACCCGACCGGCTACCGCTCGCACGGAATCCACGGCATGCTTGCGAACGCAGTTCTGCCAGGGCACGGACATCGAGGCAGGGCGTGCACGTTGTGGAGGTGCTGTGGCCGACTCCGCAGCCGAGGTGCCGACCGACGAGATGCCGTCCAGCGTGCTCCTGGCCGAGTTCCGGCCCTGATAACCCAGGACCAGCTCACCGTGACGGACCGCCAGCTGATCGTCGACCAGGCCATTCTCGCCATCGACGGGTTGTACGTGCACTACTGGCAGAAGAGGGCCATGTACGGCGTGGACCCCGTCCAGCGGCTGCGGCTACTGCGGCGCCGCACCGGAGCGCGGATATGACCGACCTCGAGTTCCACGCAACGCTGCGCGACACCTTCGCCGATCTCCAGGACGGTCACACCTGTTACAGGCTCCCGGCCCCGTGCTGCGGCCTCGTCGCGTCCCTCGGATTCCTGCTCGAACGGTGCTGGGATGGCGCCACCCCGATCTGGGTGGCCTCGCACGTGTCCGCCGCGCTGATCGGCAAGCGTTCGCAGCTCGTGGCCGGCGCGGAGATCACCCGGTGGAACGGGATGCCCATCGCGGTCGCCGTCGCGCACAACGCCGACCGCGAGTGGGGCAGCAACCCGCCCGCGCGGCTGGCTCGGGGCGTGGAGAGCATGACCCAGCGCTCCCTCGTCGGGTCCGCGATCCCGGATGAGGACTGGATAGAGCTGGAGTTCACTGTCGACGGCACCAGCCACGTCGCCCGTCTCCACTGGCGGATCCCGTTTGCGGAATCGCTCTTGCTGAACCCCATGAGCGACGACGAGCCGCCCCGGCCCGTTCACTCGGAACGCGCCGCGCTACGCCGGATCGACGAGCGCGCGAAGCTGGTCCAGGAGGTGAAGAAGGCGCTGTTCACGGCGCCGGGGCCGGCCACGGTGGAGATGACCCTGTCGCCCGATCTGCGGGCCCGGCGGATCACGACTCCGAGCGGCACCTGCGGGCATCTGCGGATCTACAACTTCGACCCGGAGGACCCCGAGGCGTTCTTCGCCGAGTACCGCCGTCTGCTCGACGAGATGCCCGACAACGGACTGATCGTCGACATCCGGGGAAACCCCGGCGGCGATCCGCTGCTGGCCGAGCGGATGCTGCAGTGCCTCACCCCGAGACCGATCCGATCCGAGCCCGTCCAGTTCGTGAACACCGAACAGACCGCCGCGCTGTGCCGGGCGATGCCGCCGTTCTTCGGATTCGCCGACTTCGCGCCGTCGATCGACGAGGCGCTGACCACCGGCGCACAGTACTCCCGGGCCATTCCGGCGTTCCCGGCCGCGCAGCTCAACGATGTCGGTCAGCTCTACCACGGTCCGGTCGTGCTGATCACCGATGCGCTCTGCTACAGCTCGGCCGACACCTTTGCGGCCGGGTTCCAGGACCACGAGATCGGTGTGGTGCTCGGGGTGGACGCCAACACCGGTGCCGGCGGCGCGGATGTGTTCAGCCTCTCCCAGCTGTTGACGATGTGGCGCGGGTCCCCGATCGAACCGCTGTCCCTCGGCGCGGACGTGTCGGTGGCGTTGCGTCGCTGCCTGCGGGTCGGGCCGCACGAGGGCAAGCTACTCGAGGACCTGGGCGTCGTCCCCGATCTCACCCACCGGTCGACCAAGCGCGACCTGCTCGAGCACAACGCCGACCTGCTCGCCTTCGCTGCGGGGCTACTGGCGAAGCAGAAGCCCCGACGGCTCGCCGTGAGCGCCTCTACCAAGGACGGCGGCCGCGAGCTGAAGGTGACGGTGCAGAATCTGACCAGCGTCGATGTCTACGTCAACGACAGGCCGGTGACCTCGACCTCGGTGGCGCCGGGCAAGAATCGGATCATGTTGCCCACCCAGCCGGCCGACGCCCGGATCCGATTGGAGGGCTTCGACGTCGTCGACGGCATCGAGACCCTGGTGGCCGCACGCCTGCTTCGGCCGGGGCCATCCAGGTAGCGGTACAGCGTCCGGACGGGCAGGTGCCGCGCGCGACGACACCGCCGGTCAGAACGGCGGCGGATCCGGATCGAGTGGCTGCGACAGCGCGGACCGGTAGTCGTGCGGTCGGCTCGAATAGCGATGACCGGTGGGCGTGACGAAGCTGACCACTCCGCCCGGGCGCTGGGTCACCGTCCACCCGCGCGCATGGGTCTTGAGCCGGTGGTGGTGGCGGCAGCCGGCGTACAGGTTGCGCTCACCCGTGGTGCCACCTTCGGACCAGGCGACGGTGTGGTCGAGATCGGCGTCTGCCGCCGAACGGCGGCAGACGGGCGAGCGACAGTGGTGGTCGCGGGCGCGGACGTGGTTGGCGAGACCGGGGGGTGGCCGGTAGGTCTTGCGTCCGTAGTCGAGCAGGGTGCCGGACCTCGGATCGGTCAGTAGGCGCCGCCAGGTTCCCTCGGCGGCGATCTCCCGGGCCAGCCCGGCGGGGATCGGGCCGTAACCGCAGAGCTCGCCGGGCGCCTCGTCGAGGCCCATCAGCATGGTGATCGGTGCGGTGACCTGAACAGACGGTTTCCCCACCGGACTGGGCCGTCGTTGGACGACGTCAGCACCCGAGGTGGGACCTCGGTTGTGGTCGCGTTGTTCAGCGGCACAGCACTGTTCAGCGGCACAGCGTCGTCCGGTGAGCAGCTCGGTGAGCAGATCCGCCCGGCGGGCGTCCATGCCGCGCGGATCGCTCGCGCCGAGGCCACGGGCGAGCTGGCCGAGATGCTCGTAGGCGGCAACAGCATCCGGCGCGGGCAACAGCGCCCACAGGCTGGCCATTGCCTCCGGCTCGGGGTTGAGCACCACGCGCCGCTCACGGCGAGCCGCACGGTGGCGCTGCTCGGCCCCGTCCGGGTCGATCGCGATCACCGCACGGGCCAATGCGGCCCGCAGCTGGCCCTGAGTCTGCTCGGGCGCGCGAGCGAGGACTCGGTGCTGCACGGCCCGAGCCTGCTCAGCCGGTAGGTGCCGGCAGGCTTCGGTGATCGCCCGGACCTTTGCGCCGTCAATGCGACCATGCTCCCAAGCGATCATGGTCTCGGGGAGCACCGAGTCCAGCTCCACCGCGACACCGAGCCTGGCGCCGGCGGCCATGCGGGACAGCCGCAGCGCCAGCGCAACCTCGTCTGCGGCGAACTCCGAACAGCTCGAGGCCACGCTCGAGCGCTGCGCGCCCTGATCGGTGTCGGGCGGGCGGCGGCGGGCGAACTCGGCGAGCAGCCGGGCCTGCCTTGCCTGGGCCCAGGAGACCTGGCGATCGAAAGCGACGATGGCCTCGATCAGCTCGGCGTCATCCGCGACACAAGGGTTAGCCACCGCGATGTCAACTTCGAGAGCGAGCCAACCCGAGGGCCGACACCGCGACAGCGGTGCCTCCGGAGGCGCTTCGAACTCGACATCATCGAACATACGTTCGAGTATATCAGATCCCCAGGAGCCAGACCTGCTGATAGGCCTCCGCAGATCGGCCGGCCAGCGGCGATGATCGGGGCCGGTGGACCGACTGGCCCGCGGCGCCGTCGAGTGGCTGCTCGCCCAGTCCGAGGTCGACAAGACCGGTCTGGCGTGGCGACCGACCGCAAGCGACGCCGAGCACGATCCAGTCAATTGGCAGCCTGATCCGGTGTCCAGAAAAGCGGGAACACTCCAACCCGGATCGGGCTGGCGCCGCTGAGCACCTCGTTCGGTGAGCTGTACACCGGGATGTCGGTGCTGGCCGGGTTGCTCGGTCAGATCGACCAGGTTGTAGACCGCTAGGTCACGTGGCAGCCTTGGCCACCGGTCGCCGGCGATCAGATGCCGGCAGCGGAAGGAGACACTCGGTGACGCTCAAGATCAATGACACGGCCCCGGACTTCGAGGCCGAGACGACCGAGGGGCGGATCAAGTTCCACGACTGGATCGGCGACTCGTGGGCGGTGCTGTTCTCGCACCCCAAGGACTTCACCCCGATCTGCACGACCGAGCTGGGCTACATGGCCAAGATCAAGCCGGAGTTCGACAAGCGCGACGTGAAGATCATCGGGCTGTCGGTGGACCCGGTGGACCGGCACAGCGACTGGGCCGACGACATCGAGGAGACCCAGGGCCACCGGCCCAACTACCCGATGATCGGTGACACCGACTTCGCGGTGTCCAAGGCGTGGGGCATGCTGCCGGCCGACGTCAGCGGCGACGTCGCGTCCCGCACCCCGGCCGACAACGCCACGGTGCGCAACGTGTTCGTGGTCGGCCCGGACAAGAAGATCAAGCTGATCCTGGTCTACCCGATGACCACCGGCCGCAACTTCGACGAGGTGCTGCGGGTGATCGACTCGCTGCAGCTGACCGCGAAGCACAAGGTCGCCACCCCGGTGAACTGGCAGCGCGGGGAGAACGTGGTCATCGCCGGTTCGGTGTCCAACGAGGCGGCCAAGGAGATCTGGCCGGACGGCTGGGAGTCCCCCAAGCCCTACATCCGCATCGTCCCGCAACCCCAGTAGCCGCGGCACCGGGCCGGTCTCCACATCGGGCACCGGCCCGGCACCCGCGGGGCTAGCTGGCTACGGCTGTCGACAGGCGGGCCCGCCAACCGGTGATCTCGGCGACGAAGTCGTAGCCGTCGCGGCACAACACCGAGCGGAAACACAGCCCGATGGCGTAGGAGACGAAGACCTCCGCCTCGCGGGCCGGGTCCAACCCCGCCCGGATGGAACCGTCGAGCTGGCCGGCGACGAAGTGCCCGGCCAGCTCGGACTGGTAGCCGGCGATCAGCGTGTCGAACCACGGTGCGAAGCCGCGCAGCGCGGCTGGGGTCTCGAAGGTCAGCACGGTCAGCGCCCGGATCACCTCGGGCTCGTGCCGGACGGCGGTCAACAGATCGTCCAGCTGGCCGAGCACGAGCTGAAGCCCGGTACCGATCCGCTCCCGGCGGACGGCCGGCAGCAGCCGCTCGCCGAAGGTGTCGAACAGCGCCTGGAGCAGCACCTCCTTGGAGCCGTAGCGGTCGCGCACCATGTTGCGGCTGAACCCGGCGCGCAGGCCGATCTCGGCGGCGGTGGTCCGCTCGTAGCCCTGCTCGGCGAACAGCTCGATGGCGGCATCGAGCAGGCTCAGCGTCGACTCCGCGACGCGCTGCTCGTTGGTCCGTCCGGCTGATACTGGCACCGCCCCACATTACACCTGCCTGTTTTCAGACAGATACCTGTTGGAGACAGACAAAGTACGTATGGCCCGGCCGGACCCGTCGGGTGCGGACAGGTCGCGCGCCGGTCACGCCGCGCGCCTCGGGCCGGGCGGGGCCGACGTGGTACGTCCGGCAACGGGCGCCGCGGGCACGGCGAGGTAGCCGTCTACCCGTCTGTCGGGTGCCCGACCGGCACGTTGCCGCTGCGGTATCCGACACCCCAGTCGGTCAGCACCACGGCCGGGCTGTCCGGGGAACGCTCGATCTTCCGACGCAGCCGCCGGATGTGCACGTCCAGCAGCCGTGTGTCGCCGAAGTAGTCATAACCCCAGATCCGTTCCAGCAGCTCCTCGCGGGTGACGGTGCGTCCGCCGGCGCCCAGGATCTCCAGCAGCAGCCGCAGCTCGGTACGGGTCAGGTGGATCTCGGTGCCGTCCCGACGGATGACCCCCCGCTCGGGCAGCACCTCCAACCCGTCGATCAGCAAGTACTCCCGTAGGCCGGTGGCCGCCCCTCGGCGGCGCAGCAGGGCACGGATCCGGGCCGCCAGCACGCTGGCCACCAACGGCTTGGTCACGTAGTCGTCCGCGCCGGCCTCCAGGCCTCGCACCACGTCCGCCGCGTCCGATCGGGCGGTGACCATGATGATCGGCAGTCCTCCCCGATCGCGGACGGTCCGGCACACCTGCAGCCCGTCGATCCCGGGCAGCATCAGGTCCAGCAGCATCACCTCGACCGGCGTCCGCTCGATCAGCCTCAACGCGGTCTCCCCGGAGGCCGCGGACACCACGTCGATTCCCTCATCGGCCAGGGCCAGTGCCAGGGCCTCCCGGATGTACACGTCGTCATCGACGAGAAGCGCTGTCGTCGGCATCGGATCGATGCCGCCGCGCCGGCCGACGCGCGGCGCGGTGCGACCGGACGGGTGGGACATGTCGACCTCATCGGCCGGTTGTCGCCTGCGCGTCACCCGACCGGTATACCTCTCGGCCGAGCACGAGCAGACCCCGAGGAAGGGCCCGATCCGCAACGTCGGCCGATCGTCAGGTTCGGACGCCGTCGCGGGCGGTGACGGGCGGCTGGCGTCATCCGGCCCGGGCCGGGCCGGTGCTCGGTGCCGGGTAGTCGCAACCTTGTCAGACGATCGTCGGAATTTGTCACCTGAGCTCGAACCCGGCGTCCTTATCGTGCTCCGCATGCTCGACGACTCGTGGCTTCCCACTTGACCACCACCAGCGACCGCGCCTCGGCCGACGTGGCACCCGGGCCCGCCGATCGCTGGTTCGGGAGCCGCGAACAGCTGCGCTGGTTCGTGACGTTGTGGGTGATGGCGGCCGCGCTGCACTACACAGACAGCAACCCGAGGGCGGTCCTGCCGATCCTGGCTTTCGGGCTGCCCGCCCTGCTGTTCCCCACCAATCTCTGGGCAGTGGGGCTCTTCGTGGCGCTGGTCGCGGTCGACGGTGCCCTCGCCCTGCCCGCGCCGGCCAATCACAAGATGGTCAACCTGCTCGTCGCATTGGCCCTCACGGCCGCCGCGCTGTGTGCGGTGGCCACCCGCGACAACGGCGAGCCGTTCGTGCACCGCTGGTTGGCCGCCGCGCGCACGCCGGTCGGGTTGACGCTGCTCGTGGTCTATCTGTTCACCGTCGTCCACAAGCTCAACACCGCGTTCTTCGATCCCGCCGTCTCCTGCGCCGGGCATCTGTTCCGACAGATGGCCGGGTTGAACGGGCTGGGCCGGCTCGAACTCAACCCCACCGCCGGGTGGGCCCTGGCGGTGGGCACGGTCGCCGTCGAAGCGGCCATCCTGGTGCTGTTGGCGGTACCACGCCTGCGTCCGTGGGGCCTGCTGGTGGGAATCAGCTTCCATGCGCTGCTCGCGCCGGCGTCGTTCTGGGATTTCGCCACCGTGGTCTTCGCGCTGTACGTCCTTCTGGTCCCGAACCGGGTGTTCGCCGAGCTGGCGCCGCGATTCCAGGTCGTCCGCCGGTGGGCGTTGGGTGCGTTCGCGGTGCACCTGATCATGAGCGCCGGAGCGAGCTACACCGGCACTGAGGTCAGCCCCTACGGCCTGACCTGGCACACTCTGCAGGTACTCACCTGGTACGCCATCGTGCTGCCCCTGATGCTGCCGCTGCTCGACGCCTGCCTGATCGACCGGCACCGCCGGGACGACCCGGCCAGCGCGTGGCCCGTCTGGCGGTGGCGTCCACTGGCCCTGCTCGTCGTGCCGCTGTTGGCGTTCGCCAACGGGGCGATGCCCTACCTGGGGCTCAAGACCGTCTCCAGCTTCTCGATGTTCTCCAACCTGCACACCGAGCAGGGCGCCGCCAACCATCTCCTGCCCGGGCTGTCCGCGCTGCACGTGGTCGACTACCAGCGCGATGTGGTGACGGTGACCCAGGTGGATGGGCCCAGGGGCACCCTGGGTAAATCCAAGTGGCTGAGGGAACGCACTGCGGTCACCGTCCCCTGGCTGGAGCTGCGGCGGGTGGTTGGGCGCTGGAACGACGCCAGCATACACCCGGTCCGAGTGGACTACCTGCGTAACGGCACGCCCTACTCGGCGCCCGACGCCACCAGCGACCCCGAACTCGGCCGGCCGCTGCCATGGTGGCAGCGCACCCTGCTCGCCTTCCGCGCCATCGACTCCGGCGACGGGCCCGACCACTGCCGCTGGTGACGCTGCGGCGGACCGAAGCGTCGGCCAATCGTCAGCTGACCTGGCCGTCGAGCCCTCGGCAGCGCCCTAGGGTGCCCGGGTGACTCCAGAGCGTGCGCACGACTGGTCGGGACCGGAGCGGCTGTGGGCCGCGCTGGTCACCAGTGGGGTCCTCGCGGCGGCGCTGCTGCCGCTGCGGCAGTACCGCAGCCCCCGCGCCGAACGGGTCGATGGCTTCCCGATGTCGTACTACCCCATGTTCAGCGCGGTCCGCGAGCAGTACGGGACAGTGGCGTACGCAGTGGCCGTGCACGCCGACGGTACCCGCGATCCACTGCCGCACCATGTCCTGGGCCCAGGCGGGGTCAACCAGGTACGCAAGCAGCTGTCCCGCGCCGTCCGGCGCGGCCGCGAAGAGCGGTACGCCCAGCTGATCGCCGAGCGGGTACCCGGCAGTCCCGAGTGCGCGCACGTGGTGCGGGTGGAGATCGTCCGGGGTCGGTTCGACCTCGACGCCTGCCTGCTCACGGGGAGGGTGCACGGCGAGGAGACGCTGCTCGCGGCTGCGGCCGTGGCACGAGGCGGTGCCTCGAACGTGACGGCGGCATGAGGGCGCCGGCGGCGCGGCTGGGCCTGACCCGGATCGCGGTCGGTGGATACACGATGTGGTACCTCCTCAAGCAACGACGGAAGTTCCACAAGATCGCGGCGAACGACGCCGAGCTGTTCGCGCCGGTCGGCGCGACCCGCCTGCTGAGCCGGCCGCTGCCATCCCCGGTCGCCGCGAAGCTGGTGGATGCCACGCTGGTCAGCACCGCGCTGTTCACCGTCGGCGCTGGCCACCGGGTGGTCGGGCCGGTACACGCGGCACTGCTGAGTTGGACCCTGTCCTACCGCAACTCCTGGTCGATGGTGTTCCACAGCGAGAACACCCTGCTGTGGCACACCCTGATCCTGGGCGCCGCCCGGGCCACCGACGCCACCTCGGTCGACGCGCTGATCACCCGGCGGGCACCTGGCGGGGAACATCCGCGATACGATTGGCCGTTGCGCGCGATGCGGGGCGCGTCCTCGGCGACCTACCTGCTCTCGGGGGTGGCCAAGGTTGCCGGCCCGGCTGGGTGGCAGTGGGCCAGTGGCAGCCAGATGCGCCGCCAGGTCGCCATGGACCAGATCCGCAAGGAACGCTACGGCTCGCACCGCGGCGAGCGGGTGGCGCAGCTGCTCTACCCGCAGCGGCGGCTCTTCACCGCGTTCGCCGCGAGCGCGCTGGTGCTGGAGCTGGGCGCGCCGTTGGCGATGCTCGATCCCCGGCTCGGCCGGGTCTGGGCGGCCGCCACATACGGCATGCACTGGGGCATCCGGGCGATCATGGGCATCCGGTTCCGCTACCAGCTCAGCGGGGCCGCATTCGCGCCCTGGCTCGAGCTGGAGCGGCTGTTCACCCGGATCCGACCGCGCTGATCGGTGCCCGGCCGATCGGTGCCCGTGCGGCCCGTCGAGGGTTTCGTGGCGTGGGCGCTCACCCGCCGAGATCGCCGCGGGCCAGGGGTAGCTCCACTACGAACCGCGCGCCCGGACCGCCCGGACGGTCCTGCACCCACACCTCGCCACCGTGCCGCAACACGTGCTGCGCGACCAGCGCCAGCCCGAGGCCGCTGCCGCCGTCGCGGCCGCGGTCACCGGAGCGGTTGCCGCGAGCGAACCGCTCGAACACCTCGCGGCGCAGCTCCGCCGGCACCCCGGGCCCGGCGTCATCGACCTCCAACCGGGCCCGGTCACCGTCGCGCAGCACGCCGACCCGGATCGCGCCACCGGCGTGCCGGGCGGCGTTGTCCAGCAGGTTCGCCACCACCCGCTCCAGTCGGCGCCGGTCGGCCAGCACGGCGGGGTGCGGCTCGGCGAGCTCCAGCGGGATCGTGTCGTGCCGGGCGGCCAGCGTCTGGCGGACCAGCTCGGCGAAGTCGCACAGCTCGCTCTGGTCGTCGACGCTGTCGTCGCGGGAGATCTCCAGCAGGTCGGTGACCATCTGTCGAAACCGTTCCAGGTCGGCGGTGAGCAGTCGCAATGCGTGCCGGCCGGCCGGCGGGAGCAGGTCCTGGCGCCGGTTCAGCACCTCCGAGGCGTTGATCATGGTGGTGAGCGGCGAGCGCAGCTCGTGGCTGACGTCGGCGGCGAACCTGCTGTCCCGGGCCACCCGCCGTTCGAGCGCGGCCGTGGTGCGGTTGAAGGTGACCGCGAGCGCGGCCAGGTCAGGGTCGCTGTCCTCGGGCAGCCTGGCCCGCAGGTCCCCGCCGGCCACCCGGCCGGCGGTCCGGGTCAGCTGGGTCAAGGGGCTCAGCGCCTGGCGTCCGGCCCACCACCCCAGCCCCAGACCGAGCACCACGCTGGCGCCCAGCCCGGCGATCAGCTCGGCCCGGACGAACCGCAGGGTCTGCTCCAGCTCGGTGACCGTGGTCAGCTCCAGGTAGACCACCTCGAACTCGGGCAGCGGGGTGGCCACCGCGAACATCGACAACCCGTCGACCACGGCGCGCTTCGGCTCGGCCGGCTCGCCCGGCACAAGCAGCGATTCGTCCAGCACCCGCTGCAACTCCGCCGGCTCGACCATCCGCCCGGTCGCCGTCCACCCGCCGCCGCGGCGCAGTGCGACCGTGTCGTCCTGGTCGTGGGCCAGCTCGGCGAGCACCTGCCGGGACCCGGCGGCCGGGTTGCGCTGCAGGTAGCCGGAGAGTATCCGGACGTTGGCGGCGGCCTCCAGGGCGGCGCCGCGCCGGCGCTGGTCGAGCATGTAGTCCGAGGCCAGACTCCAGGTGAGCAGCGCGAGTAGTCCGGTGACCAGCGACGCGGCCAGCGCGAACGCCACCGCCACCCGCCAGCGCAGCGGTAGCCGACGGCGGTGCTCGGTCATGACGGGGTCATCGCCGGGGTCACGATTCGCGCAGCCGGTACCCGATGCCGCGCACGGTGAGGATCACCGTGGGCCGGTCCGGGTGCCGCTCGACCTTGCGCCGCAGCCGGCGGATGTGCACGTCGAGCAGGCGGGTGTCGCCGAAGTAGTCGTAGCCCCAGACCCGTTGCAGCAGCTCCTCCCGGGTGACGATGCGGCCCTGGGCGCCGGCGATCTCCAGGAACAGCCGCAGCTCGGTGCGGGTCAGGTGCAGGTCGACTCCGTCGCGGCGGACCACGCCGTGCTCGGGCAGCACCTCCAGACCGTCGATCCGCAGCGGCTCGGGCTGCCCGCCCACCGGGGCCCGCCGACGCAGCAGCGCCCGGATCCGGGCCGCGAGCACGCTGGCCACCAGCGGCTTGGTCACGTAGTCGTCGGCGCCGGCCTCCAGCCCCTTGATCACGTCGGCGGCGTCCGCCCGGGCGGTGATGATGATGATCGGCAGCTCGCCGCGCTGGCGCAGGGTCTGACACACGGTCAAGCCGTCGATGCCGGGAAGCGTCAGGTCCAGCAGCACCACGTCGACCGTCGCGCTGCCGGTCAACTCCAGGGCCTGTTCGCCGGACACCGCCGGGACGACCTGGATGCCCTCGTCGGTCAGCGCGAGGGTGAGTGCCTCGCGGATGCCCGCGTCGTCCTCCACCAGAAGGGCGCTGGTACCCACCGAACCACTACTCCCTCCGCCGGCGACGTCGATGCAACGGCCGTCGCGGTTGTCAGACAATCGTCAGGCAATTTCAAGATCAGTGGGTCAGGTCACATTTAGTCTTCCGCCGTGGCCGATCACGGTACCGACCCCGCCGGGTCGACCCCGCGACCGGGACCGTCATGACCACGATCGCCCGCCCCGGATACGGCGGGGCCACCGCCAGCGAACCGGCCCCGATGGTGGACGGCCGCCGGGAGCAGCTGCGCTGGTTCACCACCCTCTGGGCGATGGCCGCGGTGCTGCACTACACCGACGCCGACCCGATGGACGCGCTGCCGTTGCTGGTGGTCGCGCTCCCTGCGCTGCTGCTGCCCGCCAACCCCTGGACGCTGGGCGCGCTGCTCGCCGGTACCGGGTTCACCGCCACCCAGGCGCTGCCCTCGGCGGCCAACCACAAGGTGGTCGGCCTGCTGGTCGCGCTGTCGTTCGCGGCGGCGGCGCTGGCAGTGACGCTCGCCGGGCGGCGACACCGGCCGCCGGATGCGGAACCGGCGTGGGCGGTGCGCTGGCTGGCGGCGGCCTGGACGCCGGTCGGGCTGACGCTGCTCGTGGTGTACCTGTACACCGTCTTCCACAAACTGAACGGCTCCTTCTTCGACCCGGAGCACTCCTGTGCCGGCGACCTGCTGCGCCAGGGGCTCGGGATGAACGGGCTGGGCCGCCCGGAGCTGCCGCCGGGCGTGGTGCTGACCGCCGCGGTGGGCACCGTCGCCGTGGAGGCGGTGATCCTGGCGCTGCTCGCGGTCCCCCGGCTGCGCTGCTGGGGGGTGCTGCTCGGGGTGGGATTCCACGCCGTGCTGGCGCCGGCGTCGTTCTGGGACTTCGCCACCGTCGTCTACGCGCTCTACGTGCTGCTGATCCCGCCCAGGGTGTTCGCCCGGCTGGCACCCCGGTTCGCCGCCGCGCGACGTGTGTCGCTGGCGGCGTTCGCGGCGCACGTGGGGGTCAGCTTCGGGATCCGGCTGGCCGGCGCGGAGGACCCGGCGTGGCACACCGTCCAGCTGCTGACCTGGTACGCCGCCGTCCTGCCGCTGATGATCCCGCTGGTCCGGGCCTGCCTGGCCGAACGCCCCCGGCGCGGCCGGCCGAACACCGCATGGCCCGGCTGGCGGTGGCGGCCGGCCGCCCTGCTGCTCGTCCCGCTGCTCGCGTTCCTCGTCGGCGCCACCCCCTACCTGGGTCTGAAGACGGTGGCCAACTTCTCGATGTTCAGCAACCTGCGCACCGAACAGGACTCCACCAACCACCTCCTGTCCGCAGTGGCCGCCCTGCAGATCGCGGACTACCAGCGCGAGACGGTGACCGTGGCGTCGGTCGAGCTGCCGCGGGGCTCGGGCGCCCGCAAGCCCCGCTGGGTGCGCGAGCTGCCCTACGTGGTCATCCCGTGGCAGGAGCTGCGCCGCACGGTTGCGTTGTGGCGCGAGGACGGTGTGGTCGGGGCCCGGTTGGAGTACCTGCGCGACGGGAGGTGGTACACCATCACCGACGCGGTCAGCGACCCCGCGCTGGCCGAGCCGATGCCGTGGTGGGAGCGCCACCTGCTGTCCTTCCGGGCGATCAACTCCGGCGCCGGTGCCGACCGCTGCCGCTGGTGAGCCCGGCCTACCGCTTCGTCAGGCGATCGTCAGCCTACGGCCCCTGGGACACGGCGGACCGGCTCTAGCCTCTGGCCATGGATGAGCGGGACGGGCGACCGACCACCCCCGGGTGCTGGGCGGCGCGCGAACGTGGGTCGCTCGCGCTGAAGGGCGTGTTGATCCTCGGCGCGGTGCTCTACCCGCTCAAGGAGTACCGCCGCCCGCGGGCCAGCCGGATCGACGGGTTCCCGCTGTCGTACTACCCGATGTTCAGCAAGAACCGCGGACCTCGCGCCCGGGTGGCCTACGCGGTCGGGATCACCGCCGATGGCACCCGCCAGCACCTGCCGCACAGAGCGGTCGGCGAAGGCGGGGAGAACCAGGTCCGACACCAGCTCTACCGGGTCGCGGTCAAGCAGGGCCAGGCCCAGGAGTTCGCCGACTCACTGGCCGCGCGCATCGCGGACAACCCGCGTTACCCGGATCTCGTCCGGGTGGAGATCGTGCACGGCCGGTTCGACCTCGACGAGTGCATGCTCACCCGCCGGTTCCAGGGCGAGGAGACCGTGCTGGCCGTTGCCGAGCTGCCGCGTGGGTCGCTCGCCGTGCTCCTGCCGGACGCAGCTCCGGGACCTGCCCGAACAGCGGCTGATCCCGCACCGATGGCCGGGTGACGGGTGTCGCTGATCGCGCGCACGCTGGGGCGGGTCTCCGGGGCGCCGCCCGAGCGGCTCGGTGTGGCCCGGTTGTTGATCGGCGGCTACACGCTGCACTACCTGGGGAAGCGTCGGAGAATGCTGCGCCAGGTCTCGCGTACCGACCCCGCCCTGTTCGCGCCGATGGGCCCGGTGCGGGCACTGTCCCGGCCAACACCGCCCCGGGTGGCCGACCTGATCAACGACGCCACCCTGGCCAGCAGCCTGCTGTTCGCCATCGGGGTGGGCCACCGGGTGGTCGGGCCGGCGCACTCCGCGCTGCTCACCTGGACCCTGTCGTACCGCAACTCGTGGTCGAAGATCTACCACAACGACAACACGCTGGTCCTGCACACGATCATGCTGGGCGTCTCGCCGGCGGCCGACGCGGTGGCCCTGTCATCGGTGACGAGAGCTGACCGGTGTCGCGGCCCCGCTCATCCCCGCTACAGCTGGCCGCTGCACCTGATGAACGCCACCTCCACCGCTACCTACCTGCTGGCCGGGATCGCCAAGGTGGCCGGACCCAGCGGCTGGGCCTGGGCGGACGGCGACCAACTCCGCCGGCACATCGCGATCGACGCGGTCCGCAAGGCGGTCTACGGCAAGCCGGCCGGCCCGGCCGGGCATACGCTCTACCGGCACCGCGCACTGTTCACCGCGCTGGCGGCCGGCTCGCTCGCGGTGGAGCTGCTTGCACCGCTGGCGCTGATCGACCGCCGCCTGGGACGGTTGTGGGCGGTGTCAGCGTTCGGTATGCACTGGGGGATTCGCGCCATCATGGGCATCAAGTTCCGTTACCAGCAATCAGGGGTGTCCTTCGCTCCCTGGTTCGACCTGGAGCGGCTGCTCCGCGCGGGCGGGCGCCGGTGACCGGCACCGTCCTCAGCGTCCTGCTCGGCATTCTGATCGTTCTGCTCATCACCGCGCTGACCGGCTACTTCGTCGCCCAGGAGTTCGGCTACATGGCCGTGGACCGCTCGGCGCTGCGCGCCCGGGCGAACGACGGCGACACCGCCGCGCGCCGGGCGCTGGACATCACCGAGCGCACCTCGTTCATGCTGTCCGGCGCGCAGTTCGGGATCACCGTGACCGGTCTGGTGGTCGGCTACGTCGCCGAGCCGCTGATCGGCGCGGGGATCGGTGAGCTGCTCGGCACGACCGGCGTGCCGGCCGGCGTCGGGCTGGCCGTGGGCACCGCGCTGGCGCTGCTGCTGGCCACCGCGGTGCAGATGGTGTTCGGCGAGCTGTTCCCGAAGAACCTGGCCATCGCCCGGCCGGAACCGGTGGCCCGGCGGCTGGCCCTGTCCACCGGGCTGTACCTGCGGGCGTTCGGCTGGGTGATCCGGATCTTCGACGGTGCGTCCAACCGGCTGTTGCGGGCGGTACGGATCGAGCCGGTGCACGACGTGGAGCACGCCGCCAACCCACGCGACCTGGAAGCCATCATCGACCGATCCCGGGACAGCGGTGATCTGCCCCCCGCGCTGTCCACCCTGCTCGACCGGGTGCTCGACTTCGCCGAGCGCACCGCCGGCGAGGCCATGACACCCCGGCCCCGGGTGGCCACCGTGCCCGCCGACGCGCCGCTGGCCGCGCTGGTCGACCAGATGGCCAGCGGCCACTCCCACTACCCGGTGGTCGGGGCCTCGGTGGACGAGGTCCTCGGGGTGGTCCACCTGCGCGACGTGCTCGGCGTGCCCCGAGGCGGCCGGGTGGCGCGGGAGCTGGCCCGGGAGGCGCTGTTCGTGCCGGACGCACTGCCGCTGTCCGCCGTGCTGGAGCAACTGCGCGCGGCCGGTGAGGAGCTGGCCTGCGTGCTCGACGAGTACGGCGGGCTGGCCGGGGTGATCACCATGGAGGACATCGCCGAGGAGCTGGTCGGCGAGATCACCGACGAGCACGACCCGGGCGGCCCCGACCTCGCTACCGCGCTCCGGGCCGGCGGCTGGACCGTCCCGGGTGGGATGCACGTGGACGAGGTGGAGCGGCTGATCGACCACGATCTGCCGGTCGGGCACTACAGCACCATCGGCGGGCTGGTGGTCAGCGAGCTCGGCAACCTGCCCGAACCGGGCGACACCGTCCGGCTGGTGCTGCCCGCGCCGTCCGACCTCGGCGAGCCCGGCGAGCGGGTGCTGGCGCTCACCGTGCACGCGGTGGAGCGCCGGGTGCCCGGGCGGATCGAGCTGCGCTGGATCGACGACACCGGGCGGGTCCCGACGTGAGCCCGCTGACCGCGGCGGTGATCGGGGCCGGGTTGATCGCGCTGAGCGCGTTCTTCGTGGCCGCCGAGTTCGCGCTGGTCGCCTCCCGCCAGCACCGACTGGAAGCCGCGGCGGGCCGCAGTCGGGCGGCCCGGGCGGCACTGCGCAGCGCCCGCGACCTGTCCATGCTGCTCGCCGGCAGCCAGCTGGGCATCACCCTGTGCACGCTGGGCCTGGGCGCGGTGGCCAAGCCGGCCGTGCACGACCTGCTGATGCCGGTGCTGCAGGGGGTGGGTCTACCCGAGGCGACCGCCGACGTGCTCGCGTTCCTGCTGGCGCTGCTGATGGTGACCTTCCTGCACCTGGTGGTCGGTGAGATGGCGCCGAAGTCGTGGGCCATCGCGCACCCGGAGCGCTCCGCGACCCTGCTGGCGCTGCCGATGCGCGGGTTCATGGTGGCCACCCGGCCGCTGCTGGTGCTGCTCAACGGAGTGGCCAACGCCTGCCTTCGCCGGGTCGGTGTGCAGCCTGTCGACCAGGTCGCCAGCAGCCGCAACCCGGCGACCCTGCGCGAGCTGGTCGACCACTCGGCCCGGGCCGGCACGCTCGGCACCGACCGCCGCGACCAGCTGCTGACCGCGCTGGACCTCGACACTGCGGTGCTGGGCAGCCTGGTCCGACCGGGCGCCGAGATTGCCGGGGCGGACGCCGACGACGACGTCGCCCGGATCCGGCAGGTGGCCTCGGGCAGCGGGCACCTGCGGCTGGCGGTGCGCCGGGACGCGATTCCGGTCGGGGTGGTGCACGTGCGCGATACCCTGGCCGCCGATCCCCGGGCCACCGCCGGGGAGCTGATGCGCCCGGTGTCCGCGCTGCCCGCGCAACTGCCCGTCTACCAGGCGTTGAGCACGATGCGGCGCCGGCGCAGCCAGTTCGCGTTGGTCGAGGACGGCCCGCGGGTGGTCGGGCTGGTGACCATGCAGGACCTGCTGGACCGGTTGCTACCGCACGCCGGACCGGACCCTCGCTGAGGAGTCCGGCCGGGCGGCGGCCACACTGGAGCACGGTCGCCAGGCGACCGAAAGGCCTCGCACGAAAGGGACGCCCGCGATGAGCATCGACGACCTCCGGTCCGGGACGCAACCCTCGTCCGGCACCGTGTCCGCCACCGGCGACGGCGGGCCCGCCGGCCTGGAGCGCACCGAGATCGGCAGCAGCCCGATCTTCACCCATGTCTGGCCGGACAGCGCCGCGCTGAACGCCGAGCTGCGCCGCCTGGTGCTCGGCCGGATGGCCACCACCCCGGGGCTGAAGAAGTCCAACTGCGGCGGCTGGCAGTCCGAGCGCGACCTGCAGCTCTGGCAGGACCCGGCGATCGACACCCTGCTGGAGCGGATGCGCGCGATGCTGCGCACGGTGATCGCCGAGACTGTGCCCGGCGCCGGTGAGGACATCCTCGACGGCTGGGACATCGAGGCCTGGGCCAACGTCAACCAGCTCGGCGACACCGTGGCCGCCCACGACCACTCCGGCGGGGTGAACATGTGGGCGGCCATCTACTACGTCGACACCGGCGAGACCGGCGACGCCCCGGGCAGCGGCTACACCCGGTACATGGACATGAGCGGCACCCCCCGCCCGGTCCGCGGCGACGCGCCGGTGGCGATCCGGGCGACCGGCGCCGACCGCCAGGAGAACTGCGCCGGGCCACAGCACACCGGCGACTACGACCTGCAGCTGCGGCCGGAGGCCGGGAAGATGGTGGTGTTCCCGGCCACCCTGCCGCACTACGTGACCGCCTACACCGGCACCGACAAGCGGATCACCATCGCACTCAACCTGCGGCACACCCGGTTCGTGGTCGCCGACTACGCGACGCCGTACTCCCGGCGACGGGTGATGTGGCGCAACCACCGGGGCGCGATGCTGGTGATGTACCGGGCCAAGCGGCTGATCCGCAACGCGGTCGCGGCGGTGCTGCCGGTCGACCGGTGGCCGGGCGTGCTGCGCGACAAGCTGCTCGGCGGCTGAGACCGCACGAAAGGACGGACGGCGCCCGGGAGAACCCTGGACGCCGTCCGCCGGCAGGAACGCGTTTCGAGTGACCAGCGTGCGCTGTGCGCCGCGTGTCGTAGGGTCTCGGCGGCAACTCGCGCCTGTCGCGTGCTGCCGCAGACCGTCGGCGTCGCCCGCGTCGCGGGGTGCGTGGCGTGGGTACCCGATCGTTCCTGCAAGGAACTCCACCGGGGGGATCGAGGCTTCTCCACCGCCGCGACCGAGGCCCGCCGAAGTTCCGTGGTGCCATTCATACTCCTCCAACCAGGGTTCGTGAAGGGCTCGCGGAAGAAACCCCCCGGTCGGTCGGGATCGCTGGGCCGGACGACGGTGACGCATCGACCGGACGGCGAGACACTGAACACCCTCAGCCGCCGCGGACGGACCGGCGGGCCTTCACCGTCAGGTACCTCCGGTGCAGCTCGCGGACCGCGGCACTGCGGCGGCCCTGCCCGAGGACCGCAGCACGCCAGCCCGTGCGAGCGGGATCGGGCCGTCGGGCGAGCACCTCGAGCAGCCCGGCGATCGCGTGCACCGCCGCGTCCAGCATCTCCTCGCTGTCGCCGTGATCCGGGTGCCGGGTATCCGCCGGAGACCGGTCCGGAACCAGGTCGTCCGGGTCACCGACGATGCGCCAGCCCGAATCCCGGATACCGGCGACCATGCGCGCGGAATGATCGGCGACCCAATGATGATCGGAATCGGGAAGCGCCAGCGGAACCGAACCCGGCCGGCCGCCGAGAATCGATCTCGCCAGCTCGTGCTTCACGAGTACGTCGTAGTCGGGCCATCCGAGTTCGTCGGTCAGAACCATGTTCAGCCGGCGGACGAGATTGGTTTCGGCGACCCCCATCGACCGGTTGTGCGCGCTTTCCGGCGCCTCCACCGGCAGTTCCGCGTCGAGGCCGACCGTCGCGGCGAAACGGGACCACAGCGTGGCGGCGGGTGCCGACCGGGGAGGCACGGTGACCACGCTCAGCCGGGACGGCGGCAGCGCGCGGGCCCAACGCCGCATCACCGCAGGCACGTCCTGGAACTGCCAGAAGATGCCGGCCAGCGGGTGCGCCGCCGCCTCGGGCGCGACCAGCTCGGTGGCGAACTCGGCGAAACTGAGCGTGTGCCGGTTCTTCACGTCCTCCTGCCACACCGCGGGTACCTGGCGCGCGAGGTCGCGCGCGGTACACACGACGTGCAGGTCAGCCCAGGCCAGGTCGGTGTGCACCCGGTCGACGGCGGCGTCGTCGAACTGGGTGAACAGCTCGTGGGACATCACCACCGAACCCGGCCAGGCGCGGGCCTGCTCGATGAAGCGGTGCCACGACCCGGGCACGGCGGGGTCGTCGTGATGCTGGAACGGCGTGCCGCCCACGTCGACCGCCGCCCGGAACTGCGCGTCCGAACTCAGCCCGGGGTAGAGCAGGCCGGCGGAGCGCAGCGCGGCACGGTTGTGCCACATCAGGTCCTGCAGGTAGGTGGTCCCGGTCTTGGGCACCCCGATGTGCAGGTAGATCTTCGTGCGTCCATCGGAATTGTGCGGGACACCGATCCCGTTCTCCGGCGCCATTGTCTCGTACTGCGTCGTGTACCGCGGAGTCATGTACGGCGGAAACCTCACAGCTCATTCACAGCAATTCGAACGACCATTCCGGTGACCGCCGGACCGTAGCAGAGCGGAACCCGACCGGACGGGCGCCGGTCATCGGTCGAGGCCGGCCGGCGGTCAGCGGTCGATCCTCCGCGACGGACAGCGGTGTCGCGACACCGGTTCCGCCGGGCGCCGCTCAGGTGCCGCAATAGGTGACGTGCGGCGGGCAACCGGCCGGCGCCGGCGAGGCGTACACCTCGTACCCCGGGCGCTCGTCGAACGGCCGCGCCAGCACCTCCAGCAGCCGCTCGACCGGGCCCAGGTCGCCGGCGGTCGCGGCCGCCAGCGCCTCCTCGACCAGGTGGTTGCGCGGCACGTAGACCGGGTTGACCCGGTCCATCTCCGCCGCGACCGTCTCCCGGGCCGGCCGGTCCCCCGACCCGGCCGCGCCCAGGGCCGCGCGCCACCGCTCGGCCCACCGGTCGAACGCCGCGGGGTCGCCGAACAGCGACCGGATCGGCCCGCCGCGTCCGCGCAGGTCTTCGGACAGGGCGCGAAAGAACCCGGTGAAGTCGGCCCGCTGCTCGCCCAGCAGCGTGAGTAGGTCGGTGACCAGGTCCGGGTCGGACCCGGTGTCGGTGCCGGTCAGGCCCAGCTTCGCGGCCATGCCGGCCGACCAGTGCCGCCGGTACGCGCCGGCGAAGCCGTTCACCGCGTCGGTGGCGGCCGCCACGGCGGCCTCCGGGTCGGGGTCGATCAGCGGCAGCAGGGCCTCGGCCAGCCGGGCCAGGTTCCACTGCGCGACCGGCGGCTGGTTGCCGTAGGCGTACCGGCCGTTCGCGTCGATCGAGCTGAACACCGTGCTCGGGTGGTAGCCGTCCAGAAACGCGCACGGGCCGTAGTCGATGGTCTCCCCGGAGATCGTCATGTTGTCGGTGTTCATCACCCCGTGCACGAACCCGACCAGCATCCAGCGGGCGACCAGCGCGGCCTGCGCCTCGATCACCCGACGGTAGAACTCCAGATACGGATTGGCGGCCCCGGCGGCCTCCGGGTGGTGGCGGGCGATCGCGTGGGCGGCCAGCGCGCGGAGCACCTCGGTGCCGCCGGATGCCGCGGCGATCGCCGCGGCGTACTGGAACGTGCCGACCCGCAGGTGGCTGGCCGCGACCCGGGTGAGCACCGCGCCGGGCAGCATCGTCTCCCGGGCGACCGGCTCACCGGTGGCCACCACGGCCAGCGCGCGGGTGGTCGGAATGCCGAGGGCGTGCATCGCCTCGCCCATCAGGTACTCGCGCAGCATCGGCCCGACCGCGGCCTTCCCGTCGCCACCCCGGGCGAACGGCGTGCGGCCGGAGCCCTTCAGGTGCAGGTCGCGGCGGTGGCCGCCGGTGTCGAGCACCTCGCCGAGCAGCAGCGCCCGGCCGTCGCCGAGCCGGGGCACGTAGCCGCCGAACTGGTGGCCCGCGTACGCCTGAGCGGTGGTCACCACGCCTTCCGGCACCGCGCCGACCAGCAGTCCGAGCCCCTCGGGTGCGCGCAGCGCGTCCGGCTCGACGCCCAGTTCGGCGGCCAGCGGTTCGTTGAGCAGCAGCAACCGCGGTGCCGGGAACGACGCGGCGGTCCATGGCACGGACAGGTCGGGCACATCGCGGGCGTAGGAGCCGTCGAACTCGAAGAACACGCGGGCGGCGGTGGACACGTTCCCAGGCTACGTCGTCCGAACCCGAACCTCAGGTCGTGGCCGGGCCACGGCACAGCCCCAGCGGCGCGGCACAGCTGTCGTGACAGCTGTGCCGAGCGGCCGACTCCGTGCGGCGCCCGGCACTGCCGGCCTGGCGACGTGGTGTGGAGGCCACGACGGGTGTCCACCGCCACCGTGTTCTCGGCTGCGCAATTGCGTAGTTGCGCACTCACTCCCCCAGGCCGCCACACCCACCGAACCCGCCGGGCGGCCGGGGCACTGCTTTGCGCCGCAGTCATGATCAACTGCACCTGGCGCAGTCACCGGCGAGCAGAACACAGGGCACCGGCGACCAGCACCTGCGCGGTGGTCAGCTGGCCAGGGAAATCCGGATCAGCAGCCGCCCAGCGACGGTGCGAGCAGCCGCAGCAGCGACCCCAGAATCGACGGGGAGCAAGCCTGGACCGGCGGTGCGGTGACCACGGCCCGGGTACCGCCGGAGCCGCCACCGGAGAACCCGCCGGGGCCCCGCCCGATCGGCGCCCCGGCCGCGCTGCGGGGCGCCGGTGCCGCGTTCGCCGCTCCGCCGCCGGGGCGGCCCGACGCCTCGGGCGCGACCATCACACCGGTGTCGGGATCCCGGAACACCGGAAAGTTGCTATACCCGGCGGCTGGTACCGCACCGGTGACCTCGCCTCGATGGACGCCGACGGAAACCTGCGCATCGAGGGCCGGGACGAGTTCCCGTTGACCGCGTCCGGCAAGATCCGCGAGGATGTTCTGCGCCAGTCGCGCACCACCGGATGACGGCCTCGGTCCGTCAGGGAGGTAGGTCGGGAATGGACGGCGTGCACGGGGGCACCCTGGCGGCGGACGCCTTGAAGCAGGCCGGGGTCGACATCGTCTTCACCCTGTCGGGCGGCCATATCTTCCCCCTCTACGACGGCTGCGTGGCGGCCGGTATCCGGTTGGTCGACACCCGCCATGAGCAGACCGCCGGGTTCGCCGCGGAGGGGTGGGCCAAGGTCACCCGCCGGCCTGGGGTCGCCGCCCTGACCGCCGGGCCGGGCGTGACCAACGGCGTGAGTGCCATCACCAGCGCGTATTTCTGCGGGTCGCCGGTGG
>JAJCYC010000217.1 GCA_029263115.1 Pseudonocardia sp.
GGGTGTCCATCATCTCCACCGCGGCCGGCACGATCCCGCCGGCCACGATGTCGCTCACCACGTCGCCGGCGGCGGCCACCGACCCGAAGTCGGCGAGCAGGGTGCGCACGGTCTCCGGGGTGCGCAGCAGCCGCACGGTGATCTTCGTCGCGATGCCCAGGGTTCCCTCCGAGCCCAGGAATACCCCGCGCAGGTCGGGTCCGAGCTGCTCGCCGGTGGCGCCGCCGAGGGTGACCAGCGAACCGTCGGCCAGCACCACCTCCAGCGCCAGCACGTGGTTGGTGGTGAAGCCGTACTTCAGGCAGTGCGCGCCGCCGGAGTTCTCCGCGACGTTGCCGCCGATGGTGCAGACCTGCTGGCTGGACGGGTCGGGCGCGTAATACAGGCCGTGCGGCGCGGCCGCCTTGGTGATCTCCAGGTTGGTCACGCCGGGCTCCAGCACCGCGATCCGGTCGATCGGGTCGACCTCCAGCACCCGGCGCAGCCGTTGCAGGCCGATCACCACACCTTCGGCCACCGGCAGCGCGCCACCGGAAAGCCCGGTGCCGGCGCCGCGGGCGACGAACGGCACCCGGTGCACGGCGCACACCCGCACGGCGGCGGCCACCTGGTGCGCGGTGTGCGGCAGCAACACCAGGGCGGGCACCACCCGGTAGCCGGTGAGCCCGTCGCACTCGTAGCTGCGCAGCCGGGCCGGGTCAACGATCACGTTGTCCGGGCCGAGCGCCTGCTCGAACGCCGACCGGACCGCGCTGGCAAAGGCCATCGGCCGAGCGTACGAGACCGGGGAAGGTCCGCGCAGGGGCCGGCCGGATGTCGGCCCGATCCCGCCGGATGGCAGGTGCCGATCTTGGCGGTGTGAGTGGGGTGGGGGGTAGTGCCGTCACTCCGCCGTTCGGGTGGTGGGGTCGGCCGGATCGGGGGTGCCACTGGCTCGTTGAGGCGATCATGCCGCCGACCCGGGTACTCGCGTTCACCGCCGCCCTGTTGTGCGCCGCGACGGCGGTCGGTGTGGTCGGCCTGCCGGCGGCCGAGGCCGCTCCGGCCGCGCTGCCGCTGCTCGACGGTCCCGCGACACCGGGCAACGACGATTTCTACCGGCCGCCGGGCGGGCTGGACGACCTGGAGCCGGGTGAGGTCATCCGTGCCCGGGAGAGCCGGGCGTACTACGACCCGGCCCGGTTGCTCCCGGTCCCGGCGAAGGCCTGGCAGGTGCTCTACCGCTCCACCACCGCGCGCGACGAGGCGAATGCGGTGTCCGGCACCGTGCTGGTGCCGACGGTGCCGTGGCGCAGCGACGGACCCCGCCCGATCGTCAGCTACACGGTGGGCACCCACGGCCTCGGCGACCGGTGCGCGCCGTCCTACAAGATGGCCGCCGGCAGCGAGCAGGAGCTGGGGTTGATGTCCCAGGCGCTCGGCCGGGGCTGGGCCGTGGCGGTGACCGACTACGAGGGCCTGGGCACCCCCGGCGACCACACCTACGTGGTGCAACTGGCCGAGGGCCGCGCCGCGCTGGACATGGCGCGGGCCGCCATCGACCTCGACGAGGCGGACCTGTCGGAGGAGTCCCCGGTCGGGTTCTGGGGTTACTCCCAGGGCGGGGGCGCGGCCGCGGCCGCGGCGGAGCAGTCGGCGGAGTACGCCGGGGAGCTACGGGTGGTCGGGTCCGCGCTCGGTGGGGTGCCGGCCGACCTGCTGGCGGTGGCCCGCAACCTGGACGGCTCGCCGTACTTCGGCCTGCTCGGCGCCGCGACCGTCGGGCTGAACGCCGGCTACCCCGGTCTGGAGATCGAGGACGAGCTGCTCAACGACCGCGGCCGGGAGCTGATCGACACGCTCCGCGACCAGTGCGTGGAGGAGTTCGCGGTGCGCTACCCCGGGCGGCGGCTCGCCGAGTTCAGCACCCGCGACGACCCGCTGTCGTTCGAGCCGTTGCGTGAGCGGCTGCGGGAGAACCGGATCGGCGGTGTCGCGCCGGAGGCGCCGGTGCTGGTCTACCACGCGCAGCTCGACCAGCTGATCCCGTTGTCGGTCGGTCGTGAGCTGGTCGACGAGTACTGCGAGCGCGACGTCCCGACCGAGTTCCGGGTCATCCCGGCAACCGAGCACATCGGCGGCGCGGCCGCCGGCGGGTCGGTCGCGGTGGACTACCTGGCGGGACGGTTCGCCGGGAGACCGGCTCCGTCCGGCTGTGGTTGAGCCGCCGGCACAGCTGGACGGCGGTCAGGGACCGACGTGCCGTGGTATCGGGGCGTGCCACAACACGACGACCCGTTCGGCGCGCGAGCCGATCACGTCGAGCAGGTCGTTGTCGTCGAAACCGGGCAGGGCACGAAGCCGGGGCACCAGTTCGGCCACCGCGGGGTGGCTGAACGGCACCATCTGCCAGGTGCCGCCGGCCGAGCCGAGCAGGAAGCAGGCATGTTCCTGCCAGGAGCCGTGCGCCGAGGTGCGGACCGCCACCTCGACCAGACCGGCGCAGGCGGTCGTCACGTCGATGACCTCCGGCGTCTCCGGCTTCGGCAGTAGCCGGCGCAACGAGTCCGCGAGCGGGGTCCGGGGCCGGGGGATGCGCACGAGGTCGGCCGGTCCGCAGGTGACCGACCGATCGAACGAGTGTGCTGAGCTGATGGGGACCCTCCGAGCGGGTGGTACCTGGAGCAGGGAGCCTGCGAGATGAACACCAGGCACCGAGATGTGGTGTCGCTGCGTAATTCTCGGGGGGCAACGTTCGGGTGTAAAGCGGGACCCGGCGATTAGTAGTAGGCCATCAGAGTGACAGTGGTAACTGAGGTGTGCAAACGAGTGGGTGATCAGAAGCACGGTCGGTTGACGCCGCGGCGTCACTACCCCCGCCCGACGGTGTTGGATCTCCGGGTGGTCCGGATCGACCATCCGTACGCGATCATGCTCGTGGAGGCCGTGCAGCAGGTCTACGTGCACCGATACGGCGGAGCGGACCGCACCCCGGTCGCCGCCGGGGAGTTCGCTCCGCCGAGCGGGCTGTTCCTGGTCGGCTACGCCGACGGTGAGCCGGCGGTCTGCGGCGGATGGCGGCTGCGCGCGCCGGAGCCCGACCCGGCGCTGCGCGAGGGCGACGTCGAGCTCAAGCGGATGTATGTGGTCCCGGTTTGCCGGGGTCGGGGCTACGCGCGCCGGCTGCTCGTCGAACTGGAACGGACGGCCGGTCAGGCCGGCGGCCGGCGGATGGTCCTGGAGACCGGCACCCGACAGCCGGAGGCGATGGCCCTCTACCGGGGCGCGGGCTACCCGGAGATGGACCGGTTCGGGGTCTACCGGCACACCGCCAGCAGCCGCTGCTTCGCCAAACCGCTGACCCCGCGTGCCCGCCCGCGTCCCCAACCCCCGGATCGACCGCAGACCGGAATCGGTAGGGTCAGGCGGTGGCTGTCTACGCGCTCGGCGACCGAGAACCGGATATCCATCCCGACGCGTTCGTGCATCCCGAGGCGGTGGTGATCGGGGCGGTGATCCTCGGCGCGCACAGCTCGGTGTGGCCGACGACGGTGCTGCGCGGAGACACCGGCCGGATCGTGGTGGGCGAGCGGACCAGCATCCAGGACGGCACTATCGTGCACACCACCGTCGTGCAGGACACGGTGATCGGATCGCACGTCACGATCGGGCACAACGTGCACATCGAGTCTGCGGTGATCGCCGACCACTGCCTGATCTCCTCCGGTTCGGTGGTGCTCAACGGGGCCCGGATCGACGAGAACGCGGTCGTCGCCGCCGGGGCGGTGGTCTCGCCGAACGCGCACATCCCGGCGCACCGCATGGCACTGGGCGTGCCGGCCCGGGTCCGGGAGGGGTTCACCGTGCCCGACCGGGTCGCAAAGGCCGCCGTGGACATCTACGTTCAGCTAGCCGGACGGCACCGCGCCGAGCTGCGCAGACTCGCGTGACCGGCAAGCCGCTCGCCGAGGTGGTCGAGCGCGGCTGGGCCCAGGCGCTGGCCCCGGTGGCGCCGGCGGTGTCCGGGTTGGGCGAGTTCCTGCGCGGTGAGCTGGCCGCCGGGCGGCGCTACCTGCCCTCCGGGGCCGCCGTGCTGCGCGCGTTCCAGCAGCCGTTCGACCAGGTCCGGGTGTTGATTGCGGGGCAGGACCCGTACCCCACGCCGGGGCATCCGGTGGGCCTGTCGTTCTCGGTGTCCGAGCAGACCCGGCCGCTGCCGCGCAGCCTGACGAACATCTTCCGGGAGTACGCCGAGGACCTCGGGCATCCGCTGCCCACCTCAGGCGACCTGACCCCGTGGACCGAGCGGGGCGTGCTGCTGCTGAACCGGGTGCTCACCGTGCAGCCCGGCCAGCCCGGATCGCACCGCGGCAAGGGCTGGGAGCAGGTCACCGACCAGGCCATCACCGCGCTGGCTGCCCGGCCGACGCCGCTGGTGGCGATCCTGTGGGGTCGCGACGCGCGCACCCTGCGCCCGCTGCTGGGCGAGCGGGTGCCGTGCATCGAGTCCGCCCACCCCAGCCCGATGTCGGCCGACCGGGGGTTCTTCGGCTCCCGCCCGTTCAGCCGGGTGAACGCGTTGCTGGAGGAGCGGGGCGAGGCTCCGGTCGACTGGAAGCTGCCCTGAGGACAGCGCGCTCCGCCGCGCACGACTGTGTCGTGCGTCATACCCTGGTCCGGACCTTCCGCGCGCCTGGCCGACCGGCGCCCGGACCAGCGTCCGAGGGGAGACGACGATGTCCACCGGTGACTCCGCGCCCGCGATGCGTGAGCTGCTCGGCGAGAACCCGCCGACCAACTGGGGACGTTGGGGCCCGGACGACGAGCTGGGCTGCCTGAACTTCCTCGATGCCAAGGAGGTCCTGCGCGGGGTCCAGCACGTGCGCAACGGTGAGGTGTTCACCCTGCAGATCCAGATGGGTCGCCGGGAGAGCCCGGGAGACCCGCTGTGGCCCGGGCCGCGAGGGCATCAAGCGGCAGAACGTGATGGACGAGGCGACCTGGGTCGGTGAGGGTGCGCCCGCGTGGTGGACGCGATGGACCGGATCGTCACCAGCGGGCCCCAGGTGGTGGCGGGCTACTGGGGCAGGCCGGACGAGACCGCGAACGCCATCCCGGCCGGTGCGTTGCACACCGGGGACGTCGGCTACATGGACGCCGATGGCTGGTTCTTCCTCGTAGACCGCAAGAAGGACCAGATCAACGCGGGCGGTTACAAGGTCTGGCCGCGCGAGGTGGAGGACGTGCTGTACGAGCACGAGGCGGTGCGCGAGGCCGCCGTCGTCGGAGTCCCGGACGAGTACCGGGGCGAGACGGTCAAGGCGTTCGTCAGCCTCCGACCTGGCTGCACCGCCACCGAGGCCGAGCTGATCGCGTTCGCGAAGGACCGGATGGCCACCTACAAGTACCCGCGGGAGGTGGAGTTCCTCGAGGAGATCCCCAAGACGGTCACCGGCAAACTTCTCCGCCGCGAACGACGTGCCCGCGATCCCCGCTGAGGCTCAGGCGCGGGCGACCTTGTTGGCCTTGAGGCATGACGTGCAGACGTTCATCCGGCGGCGGGTGCCCTGGATGGCGGCCCGGACGGTCTGGATGTTCGGGTTCCAGCGGCGGTGGGTGCGGCGGTGGGAGTGCGAGACGGACATGCCGAAGCCCGGACCCTTACCGCAGACGTCGCAGACGGCAGCCACGTCAAACTCCTCGTGTTCGATGTTCTGTGCGCTCCGACAGGGCGCGGGACCGGTGGAACCACCGGATGTCGGCTTCCAGGGTAGCGAGCCGGGTCGGCACCGACCACACCGGGGCGGTCGTTACCCTCGGCGCGACGGTGTCACGAGGAGGGTCACGAGGAGGGTAACCGGCGTGCTCGAGGTGCTGGACCCGGCCGCCGTACGCCGCTGGACCGACCTCTCGGTGGACCTGCTGGAGGACTGCCGCGCGGAACTGGACCGGATCAACGTGTTCCCGGTGGCGGACTCGGACACCGGAACCAATCTCGTTCTCACCGTGCGCGCGGCGGCGGATGCGGTCGCCCGGGGGGTTACCGGGACCGGTGCGGACGGCGAGGTCGCCGCGGGAACGGTGGCCGCAGCCGCCGCCGACGGCGCGCTGCGCGGGGCCCGGGGCAACTCCGGGGTGATCGTGTCGCAGCTGTTCCGCGGGATCGCGGAGGTGCTGCTGACCGGGTCCGCGCCGGGACTGACCGGTCCGGGGCTGGCCGAGGCCCTGCACCGTTCCGACGAGCTGGCCAGGGCGGCGGTCAGCCGGCCGGTGGAGGGCACCGTGCTCACCGTGCTGCGCGGCGCGGCCGGGGCGGCCGCCGCGGTCGTGGACGGCGCGGTCGTGGACGGCGCGGTCGTGGACGGAATCTGGACCGGCGACGGGCCGACCCTGGCCGCGGTGGCCTCGGCCGCGGTGCGCGGCGCGCGGGAGGCGCTGACCGACACCCCACGGCTGCTACCGGTGCTGGCCCGGGCCGGGGTGGTGGACGCGGGCGGCTACGGCGTGCTGTTGCTGCTGCGGGCCCTGCTGGCGGTGGTGGAGCAGCGACCGGTGCGGGTCGCCGAGCCGGTGGAGGTGCTGGCCCGGGTCGCCGGTGGGCACCGGGGCTGGGAGCGGGACCGCGACGCGCTGGTCGGCGAGCGTGAGGGCGGCTCCACGCGGTACGAGTACGAGGTGATGTTCCTGCTCACCGAGAGCACCGCCGGGCGGGTTGCGCGGTTGCGCGCCCGGCTCGACGAGCTCGGCGACTCGGTGGCGGTGGTCGGCTCGGGTGGACTGTCCGTCGGCGCGCAGGGCGGCTCGCCGCCGTCCGGGTCGGGCGAACCACCGGGCGGCGAGGTGTGGAACGTGCACGTGCACTGCACCGATGTGGGCGCGGCGATCGAGGCCGGGGTGGTGGCCGGGCGGCCACGCCGGATCACCGTGGTCCGCTTCACCGACCAGCTCGACCCGGACCGGTCGGGCGGCGCCGGCAGGTTCGTGCACGCCCGGGGGGTGGTCGCCCTGGTCGGGGCGCAGTCGGTGGCCGAACTGCTCGCGGTGGACGGGGTGGCCGTGCTGGTGGCCGAGGCCGGGCGGGCGCCGTCGGCGAACCGGATCGCGGCGGCGGTGGCCGGCACCCGGGCCCGGCACGTGGTGCTGCTGCCCAACGACCCGGCCTGGACCCCGATCGCGGAGGAGGCCGCCGAGTCGGCCTGGTCGGCCGGTCAGGAGGCGATCGTGGTGCCCACCTCCTCGGTGTTGCAGGGGATGGCGGCGCTGGCGGTGCACGATCCCGCCCGTCGGGCCGGGGACGACGTGGTGGCGATGGCGGAGGCCGCCGCCGCCACCCGGACCGGCGTCATCGAGGTGGCCACCACCGAGGCGCTGACCTGGGTCGGGCGCTGCCAGGCCGGCGACGTGCTGGGCCTGGTCGACGGCGAGGTGGTACTGATCGAGGCGGACCTGGCCGAGGGCGCCCGGCGGCTGGTGGACCGCATGCTGCACACCGGGGGTGAGCTGGTGACGGTGCTGCTGGGCGAGCAGGCGCCGGACGCGATGGGTGAGCTGCTCGAGGTCCACCTCCGGCGGACCCACCCGGAGGTGGACGTCGTGGTCTACCGCGGCGGACCGGCCGCGCACCCGGTGTCGCTGGGCGTGGAGTGAGGAGTGCGATGACCGGGCTGGACGCGGCGCTCAAGCCGTTGGTGGGGCAGGCCGCGGCCACCGCGCTGGCCGCGCAGCTGGAGATCGGCACGGTGGGTGAGCTGCTGCGGCACTACCCCCGGCGCTACGCCGAGCGGGGCAGGTTGACCGATCTGGCCAACCTCGAGCTGGGCGAGCACGTGACGGTGCTCGCCGAGATCCGGTCGGTGTCCCAGCGGCCGATGCGCCAGCGACGGGGCACGCTGGTCGAGGTGGTGATCGCCTCCGGCGGCCGGACGCTGAGCTGCACGTTCTTCAACCAGCGCTGGATCACCGGGCGGTTGGAGGCCGGCCGCACCGGGCTGTTCGCCGGCAAGGTCAGCGCTTTCCGGGGCAAGCTCCAGCTCAACCAGCCGGACATGATGATCTTCGGGGCGGACGACCGGGACGGCGGGGCGGGAGGTGTCTCCGACATCGACGCGGTGGACGAGTTCGCCGGGACCCTGCTGCCGATCTACCCGGCCACCACGAAGCTGCCGTCCTGGAAGATCGCGCGGTGCGTGGGCCAGGTGCTCGAGATGATCGAGGACCCGGTCGATCCGGTTCCCCGGGAGATCCTGCGCAAGCGCGGCCTGCCCGACCTGGGCGAGGCGCTGCGCGGCATCCACCGCCCCGGTTCGGACGCCGACATGCGGCGGGCCCGCGAGCGACTGGTGTGGGACGAGGCATTGGCCGTACAGCTGGCCCTGGCGCAGCGCAGGCTGGCCGCCCGGGGACGCCCGGCGCCGGCCTGCCCACCGGTCCCCGGCGGGTTGTGCGACCAGTTCGACCGGCGGTTGCCGTTCTCGCTGACCGAGGGCCAGCGGGAGGTGGGCGAGCAGCTGACCCGTGAGCTGGCCGGGGACCACCCGATGAACCGGCTGGTGCAGGGCGACGTCGGCGCCGGCAAGACCATCGTGGCGCTGCGCGCGATGCTGCGCGCGGTGGACGCCGGCCGGCAGGCCGCGATGCTCGCGCCGACCGAGGTGCTCGCCGCCCAGCACGCCCGGACGCTGCGCGAGCTGCTGGGGCCGCTGGCCCGGGCCGGGGAGCTCGGCCTTCTCGATCGATCAGCTGAGCAGGCCACCCAGCTCACCCTGCTCACCGGTGCACTGGGCGCGAAGGCCCGCAGGCAGGCGCTGCTGGACACCGTGTCCGGGGCGGCCGGCATCATCGTCGGCACCCACGCGCTGATCCAGGACAGGGTGGAGTTCGCCGAGCTCGGCCTGCTGGTGGTCGACGAGCAGCACCGCTTCGGGGTGGAGCAGCGGGACGCACTGCGCGGCCGCGACGGCGACCGCACGCCGCACCTGCTGGTGATGACCGCGACGCCGATCCCGCGCACCGTGGCGATGACCGTCTACGGCGATCTGGAGGTGTCCGCGCTGCGCGAGCTGCCGGGCGGTCGCTCGCCGATCGCCACCACGGTGGTGCCGGTGGGGGAGAAGCCGGCGTGGCTGGAGCGGGTGTGGGGGAGGGTGCGTGAGGAGGTGGCCGGCGGTCGCCAGGCCTTCGTGGTGTGCCCGCGGATCGGTGACGACGGCGGGCCGGCCGCCGGCGAGGACGTGGCCGAGGAGCCGGACGGACCGGAGCCGGACGCCCCCGGGACCGACCGGCGCCCGCCGCTGGCGGTGCTGGACATCGCGCCGATGCTCGCTGACGGCCCGCTCGCCGGGCTGCGGGTCGGAGTGCTGCACGGCCGGTTGCACCCGGACGAGAAGGATGCGGTGATGCGCGGGTTCACCGACCGCGAACTGGACGTGCTGGTGTCCACCACCGTGGTCGAGGTCGGGGTGGACGTGCCCAATGCCACCGCGATGGTCATCATGGACGCGGACCGGTTCGGGCTCTCCCAGCTGCACCAGCTGCGCGGGCGGGTCGGCCGGGGGTCGGCGCCGGGCGTCTGCCTGCTGGTCACCGAGGCCCCGCCGGGCACCACCTCGCGGGAGCGGCTGGACGCGGTGGCCTCCACCACCGACGGATTCCAGCTGGCCCGCCGCGACCTGGAGCTGCGCCGGGAGGGCGACGTGCTGGGAGCAACCCAGGCCGGGCGACGTTCGGGGCTGCGGCTGCTGTCGCTGCTGCGCGACGAGCAGACCATCGCCGACGCGCGTGAGCAGGCCTGGCGGTTGGTGACCGAGGACCCTCGGCTGGACCGCCACCCCGGGCTGGCCGGGATGGTCGTCGAGATCGTCGACGACCAGCGAGCCGAGTACCTGGAGAAGGCCTGACCGGGCCGACCCGTCACCAGGGGTCGCGGTCGATGTCCGCCTTCCAGGCCGCCAGCAGTGCGATGAGCGGATCGCGGGGCGGGTGCCGTCGGGGCCGGGGCACCCGGCCGGCGATCAGGTCGTCGATGAGTGCGTCGTCGGCGTGCACCGCATCCCGGTCCACCACGTCCCCCACCGGCGCCTCGGAAGCGCCGGCGGAGCGGTCGACCGTCGGATCGGGCGACTGGGACAGCTCGGGACGCACCGCTCAACCTTCCGGGTGGCAAATTAGGTTGACCTAACCTAGCTCATCCTTTCGGATGACGCAGCCCGGCGACTGGTGAACGGCCGCGGTCAGCCCGGTAGCGGCGCGGTGAACCCGTCGAACCTCCGTTCGGCGAGCTCGGCGAACCGGATGGTGGTGCGGTCGCCGTACATCGGCCCGACGGCCTGCGCCCCGATCGACAGGCCCTGTTCGGAGGCGCCGATCGGGAACGCGGTCGCCGGCAGTCCGGGCAGGGTGGCCACCCCGGCCAGCGCCACCTGGTCGAAGTAGTCGTGGTCCGCGTGATCGATCCGGATCCGGCGGGTGGCGAGGTCACTGTGGTCGTGCGGGAACGCACCACCCGCGAGCGCGCTCGGCGGCCGGTCCATACCCGGCCGCGAGCCCGGCGGCCGAGCCGTCGCCCGCGGACCTGTCCTGCGGGCGCAGCGGCGATTCGCTGGCCGCCTTCACCCCGGCCACCGCGACGACGTCGGCGTCCGGCACGCGCACCGCGTTGAGCCGCCCGTCGAGTCGTTCGATCCTGGTGGTCGCCGCCGGTGAGCTCGAGAGCGGAGACCTGCCCGGCACCCATCGCGCGCTGCATCTCCCGCGCGCACATCCGCACCAGCCGGGCCAGCCCATCCCGCACGGCCAGTGGATCGCACTCCTGGTCGGCGCGCTCCCCGCTCAGCCCCGCGAACCGGGCCCGAGACCGGGTCCAGTCCGGCGGTTCGAGCCGATCCGGTCGGGCCCGCTCGGGCGGTGGCTCGAAGGTCCGTCGAGCCGGCGCCACCCCGAACGCCGCGCCGCGCTCCGCCGGCGGGAACCACCGCCGCACCATCCGTGGTCAGCGCCGACATGCCCGTCACGGCGGCCAGCGCGCCCAGCACCCCACCGCGCGCGCCCAGCACCGCCGCGGCGAGCGCGAGCGCCAGGAAAAGCAACGAGAACCGCCGGAAGTTCCGTCTCGACCGTCCACGGGACATCGGACTCGGGCCGTCCCTTCCGTGCGGGTGGTGCGCCCGTGTGGTGAGCTTTCCTTCCTTGGTACCCGCTCGAGCCCCCGGAGGCGAGAAATGTTTCGGAAGGTGCTCGTCGCGAACCGCGGTGAGATCGCGATCCGGGCGTTCCGGGCCGCCGGGGAGCTGGGTGTCGGCACCGTCGCGGTGTTCCCGCACGAGGACCGCAACTCGCTGCACCGGGCCAAGGCCGACGAGTCCTACCAGATCGGCGAGGTGGGGCACCCGGTTCGCGCCTACCTGTCGGTGGCCGAGGTGATCAAGGCGGCGCGCCGGGCCGACGCCGACGCGGTCTACCCCGGCTACGGCTTCCTGTCGGAGAACCCGCGGCTCGCCGAGGCGTGCGAGGAGGCCGGCGTCACGTTCGTCGGCCCGCCGGCCCGGGTGCTGCACCTGACCGGGAACAAGGCCCGCGCGGGGGCCGCCGCGCGGGAGGCCGGCGTGGCGGTGCTGGCCTCGTCCGAGCCGTCCGACGAGGTGGACACGCTGCTGGCGGCGGCCGGCGGGATTGGCTTCCCGGTGTTCGTGAAGGCGGTGGCCGGCGGCGGCGGCCGGGGCATGCGCCGGGTGGCTGTCGAGGGTGAGCTGCGCGACGCGATCGACGCCGCCATGCGCGAGGCCGAGTCGGCGTTCGGGGACCCGACGGTGTTCCTCGAACAGGCCGTGGTCAACCCCCGGCACATCGAGGTGCAGATCCTGGCCGACGCCCGCGGCAACGTGGTGCACCTCTACGAGCGGGACTGCTCGGTGCAGCGCCGCCACCAGAAGGTCATCGAGATCGCCCCGGCGCCGAACCTGGATCCGGGGCTGCGCGACCGGATCTGCGCCGACGCGGTGGCGTTCGCCGAGGCGATCGGCTACGTGAATGCCGGCACCGTGGAGTTCCTGCTCGACGAGCGCGGCCGGCACGTGTTCATCGAGATGAACCCGCGGATCCAGGTGGAGCACACGGTGACCGAGGAGGTCACCGACCGCGACCTGGTGATCGCGCAGCTGCGGATCGCCGCCGGGGCGACCCTGGACGACCTGCAGATGCGCCAGGAGAACATCTACGTGCACGGGGCGGCGCTGCAGTGCCGGGTCACCACCGAGGACCCGTCCAACGAGTTCCGCCCGGATACCGGGGTGATCGCCAACTACCGCTCCCCGGGTGGGCCGGGCGTGCGGCTGGACGGCGGCACCACGCACACCGGAGCCGAGGTCAGCGCGCACTTCGACTCGATGCTGGTCAAGCTCACCTGCCGGGGCCGCACCTTCCGCACCGCGGTCCGCCGGGCGAAGCGCGCGGTGGGGGAGTTCCGGATCCGGGGCGTGCACACCAACATCCCGTTCCTGGCCGCCGTGCTCGACGACCCCGATTTCCAGGCCGGCCGGGTCACCACCAGCTTCATCGACGAACGCCCGGGGCTGCTCACCGCGCGCCAGCCCGCCGACCGCGGCACCCGGCTGCTGAACTTCCTCACCGAGACCACGGTCAACAAGCCGAACGGCACCCGTCCCAAGGTCATCGAGCCGGTGGACAAGCTTCCCCCGTGCGACCTGGCGACGTCGCCTCCCGAGGGTTCCCGGCAGTTGCTGCGGGAGCGTGGGCCGGAGGGTTTCGCCCGGTGGCTGCGCGAACAGCCGGAGGTCGCGGTCACCGACACCACCTTCCGCGACGCCCACCAGTCGCTGCTGGCCACCCGGGTGCGCAGCCGCGACCTGCTCGCCGTCGCCCCGCACGTGGCGCGCTCGCTGCCCGGGCTGCTCAGCCTGGAGTGCTGGGGTGGGGCCACCTACGACGTGGCGCTGCGCTTCCTGGCCGAGGACCCCTGGGAGCGGCTGTCCGCGATCAGCGACGCGGTACCGAACATCTGCACCCAGATGCTGCTGCGCGGGCGCAACACGGTCGGCTACACGCCGTACCCCACGGAGGTGACCGACGCGTTCGTCGAGGAGGCCACCCGCAGTGGGCTGGACATCTTCCGGATCTTCGACGCGCTCAACGACGTCTCCCAGATGCGGCCGGCGATCGACGCGGTGCGCGCCACCGGGACGGCCGTCGCCGAGGTGGCGCTGTGCTACACCGGCGACCTCAGCGACCCGGCCGAGCGGCTCTACACCCTGGACTACTACCTGCGGCTGGCCGAGGCGATCGTCGACGCGGGCGCGCACGTGCTGGCGATCAAGGACATGGCCGGGCTGCTGCGGCCGCCGGCGGCGCGTGCACTGGTCACCGCGCTGCGCCGGGAGTTCGCGCTACCCGTGCACCTGCACACCCACGACACCGCCGGCGGCCAGCTGGCGACGCTGCTGGCCGCGATCGACGCTCGCGTGGACGCGGTGGACGTCGCCGTGGCCAGCATGTCCGGCACCACCAGCCAGCCCTCGATGTCGGCGCTGGTCGCGGCCACCGTGCATGGCGACCGGGAGACCGGCCTGGACCTGCAGGCGGCGTGCGACCTGGAGCCGTACTGGGAGGCCGTGCGCAAGATGTACGCGCCCTTCGAGTCCGGTCTGGCCTCGCCGACCGGGCGGGTGTACCACCACGAGATCCCCGGCGGGCAGCTGTCGAACCTGCGCCAGCAGGCCATCGCGCTGGGCCTGGGTGACCGGTTCGAGCTGATCGAGGACTGCTACGCCGCCGCCGACCGGATGTTGGGCCGGCTGGTGAAGGTCACCCCGTCCTCGAAGGTGGTCGGCGATCTGGCGCTGCACCTGGTCGGGGCGGGGGTGAAGCCGGCCGACTTCGAGGCGGACCCGGGCGACTTCGACGTGCCCGACTCCGTCATCGGCTTCCTGCGCGGCGAGCTGGGCGATCCGCCCGGCGGCTGGCCGGAGCCGTTCCGCACCCGGGCACTGCAGGGCCGCTCGCCGGAGAAGGCCGCCGTGGAGCTGTCCGTCGCCGACCGCCGGGATCTGCGTGACGACCGGCGGGCCACCCTCAACCGGCTGCTGTTCCCCGGGCCCACGAAGGACTACGAGGCGCACCAGGCCGCGTACGGCGACACCTCGGTGCTGTCCACCAGGGACTTCCTCTACGGCCTGGAACCTGACGTCGAGCATACCGTGGAGCTGGAGCAGGGTGTCACGCTGCTGATCGAGCTGGAGGCGATCTCCGAGGCCGACGAGCGCGGCTACCGCACTGTGCTGACCAGCCTCAACGGCCAGCTGCGGCCGACCACCGTGCGAGACGCGTCGGTGGCCACCAATGTCAAGGCGGCGGAGAAGGCCGACCGGTCGAACCCGGCGCACGTCGCCGCGCCGTTCGCCGGCGTGGTCACGGTGTCGGTGGCCGAGGGGGACGAGGTGCGCGACGGTCAGACGGTGGCCACCATCGAGGCGATGAAGATGGAGGCCTCGATCACCGCGCACCGCGCCGGCATGGTCGCCCGGCTGGCCATCGGCACGGTTCAGCAGGTCGAGGGCGGCGATCTGCTCCTGGAGCTGTCCTGACCCGTGAGTGGCGAGTGCGGCTCTGGTCGCACTCGCCACTCACGGGTGGCGCAGCCGCATGACGCGCATCATCGCCGGGTCGGTGGGCGGACGGCGGATCGCGGTACCGCCGGCCGGCACCCGGCCGACCTCCGACCGGGTCCGGGAAGCGCTGTTCAGTGCGCTGCAAGCCGGTCCGGGGCTGGAGGGCGCGCGGGTGTTGGACCTCTGCGCGGGCTCGGGCGCGCTCGGGCTGGAGGCGTTGTCCCGGGGCGCGCGGTTCGCGGTGTTCGTGGAGTCCGACCGGCGCGCGGTGGCCACCCTGCGCGGCAACGTCCGCGATCTCGGACTCGGCACGGTGGCCGAGGTGCGGCCGGTGACCGTGGCCGCGGCGCTGGCCCGCCCGGCGACCGTGCCGTTCGACCTGGTGCTCGCAGACCCGCCCTACGACATGCCGGACCAGGAGGTGGCGGGTTGGCTGGTCGCCGCCGAAGGGGGTGGGTGGCTGGCGGAGCGCGTCACGGTGGTCTTGGAACGCCCGGTCCGTCGGGGTGCGGGGCGCGACGGTGCCGGGTTCTCGTGGCCCGACCCGCTGTGTGGGTTACGTGAGCGCCGTTACGGCGACACCGTGCTGCACGTCGGCGTCCGGTACGGTCCCCGAAGTGTGAGGCTCCTAGCGTGAGGCGTGCCGTCTGCCCCGGCTCCTTCGACCCACCCACCAATGGCCATCTCGATATCATCGGGCGCGCCGCCGTGCTGTTCGACGAGGTGATCGTCGCAGTCCTGGTCAACGAGAAGAAGAACGGCCTGTTCACCGTCGACGAGCGCATCGCCATGTTGAGGGAGATCACGCCGGGCTATCCGAACGTGCGGATCGCCTCGTTCGACGGCCTGCTGGTCGACTTCTGCCGGCAGCACGGGGTGTCCGCGATCGTGAAGGGCCTGCGGTCGGGCGACTTCGATTACGAGCAGCAGATGGCCCAGATGAACCAGAAACTCTCCGGGGTGGACACGCTGTTCATGTCGACCAGCCCCGAATACAGCTTCGTGGCCAGCTCGCTGGTCAAGGAGGTGGCCAGGTTGGGTGGCGACGTGGCGCACCTGTTACCCGCCCCGGTCCACCGGCTGCTGGGCGAACGGCTCGCCGAGCGGGCGGCCGCCGGCCGCTGAGCGGCGGCGCCCGGTCGCCGGGTCCCCGGCGCCCGCGCCGGCGCAGATGACACGCGGCGTGGCCCGGAATCCGCCGGATCGGCGATCCCGGCGGGCAGACTGGTGGCGTGTACCGGGTCTTCGAAGCGCTGGACGCGCTGGTCACCGTGGTCGAGGAAGCTCGGGGCGTCCCGATGACATCGACCTGCGTGGTGCCGCGCGGCGAGGTCCTGGACCTGCTCGACGATCTGCGCGAGTCGGTCCCGGCCGATCTGGACGACGCCCAGGACCTGCTGGACCAGCGCGACGACCTGGTCGGCGCCGCGCGGGAGGAGCAGCGCGAACTCACCGAGCAGGCCCGGGCGGAGGCCGATCGGCTGGTCGCCGAGGCCCGGGCCGAGGCCGAGCACATCCTCGCCCAGGCCCGGCACGACGCCGAGCGGGCGGTGGCCGACGGTCGCGCCGAGTACCAGGACCTGGTGGAACGCGGCCGGCTGGAGGCCGAGCGGCTCACCGCCGCGGGGCGGGCGTCCTACGACCGGTTCGTCACCGAGGGCCGCGCCGAGCAGGCCCGGCTGGTGGCGCAGACCGAGGTGGTGCAGGCGGCGCACGTCGAGTCCGGTCGGATCATCGACGCGGGCGAGCGCGAGGCCGGGCGGTTGCGGGCGGAGTGCGACAGCTACGTCGAGACCACCATGGCCGGATTCGAGGAGACCCTGACCCGCACCCTGCAGAGCGTCCAGCGCGGGCGCGACCAGTGGGGGCACCGGCGGCGGGTTCCGGCGGCCGCGCGTGGCCCTATCGGGACCGATCTGATCGACTGACGGGCCTGTCCGGTTCTGCGGCGATACAGTGACTCGCTGATGGAGACCAATCCGGCCCGCCCCGGCCGCCCGGTGGACGACCCTCCCGAGGTCGGGCGGAGTTCGACGCCGATCGGCGGCGACGGCTGGGCCGCGGCGCGACCGAGGCACCCGGACGGCTCCCCGGCTGCCGGGGCTTTCGACACCAGGACCTGGTGGCCCCGTTACCAGCACCGGTTCGCGCCGAACCACGACGCCGCGCCCCCGGACGATGACGCGCCCGCGTGGACGTCCCCGGCCGGGCCCCCGACGTCATCGGTCCCGCCGGAGGTGCGTCGTCCGGTGGTGCCTGCGGGTGTGGAGTTCGGGGGCAGTGCGGCGGATCTGACGGATGATCTGATTGTTCGTTCGCGTGCGGAGCGTCCGACGCGTGGGTGGCGTCGGGCGGTGTTCACCGTGTCGGGTG
>JAJCYC010000218.1 GCA_029263115.1 Pseudonocardia sp.
CGCGCAGGCCCTACGCTGTGACCCACGGCCACCGCTTGATCATCTGAAGTCGACACAACCGACGATGATCCGCGGTGGCCGCCCTACATCGGGGACCGCCACGCCGGAGGTAGATCACAATCTACGGCTGGAGTACTAGGCCCGGTGCCGCCCCGACCCGGCGCGCGGGCGCTGCACCGGCTCGCTCCCGAGCAGCTCACCGCGTCCCACCAGCTCGCCCGCGGCCAGACCGTCCTTCCCGAACAGGCCGTCGTTCCCGAACAGGCCACTGCGTCCGAACAAGCCGCCGCTGCGCGCCGGACCGCCGGACGCCAGCAGTCCTTCGCGCTCGGACGGGCCGTCGCCTCCGGATGGTTCGACCAGCGGGAGCCGGACCTTCAGCGCGCCGACGATCAACCTGCTCCCGGATCGGGCCGCCTGGTCGACGGCACGCGAAGGCGCCACCGGCTCCCCGGTCCTCAGCGGAACCACGACCGAGTGCCTGGGGTCCGGACCGGCGGCCAGCTCGACAAGGTCCCGGGTGCTGACCGTCGAACTGCCGTCCACCCGTGGCCGGGTCGACGGAGCGGATCGCGGGACGGGTGACGCCGACGGGGGCCGCGCCACCGGCTCCGTCGCGGGCTGGCGGACCGGCAGCGGAGACAGCTCGGTCGAGGTGCCCTGCGGCACCCGGGGTGACCCCAGGTGCACGGCGCTGACGGTGCCTACCGTCCCCAGGACGAAGACCGATCCGGCCAGTGCCATCCGGCCAGGTGCCGAGTACATCCAGGTACCCCCGTCCAGAGCGGAACGCCCGCGCTGTCCGGTTGATCGGCCGTTCCCTGGCCCCCGTTAACGATCAGCCACGATCGTGTGGCGACCGACCGGTCGCGTCCCCGGTCGGTCGGTGCCCTCGGCCGGTGGTCGGCAGGTCAGCGGACCGGCGGGCCGGCCCGGACGAGGCGCAGCGCCAGCGTGGGGCATGCCGCCGCCGCCCGCCGAGCCTCACCCACCAGCTCGGGCGGCACCGGTCGACCGGCGACCATCGGGTAGCCCCATTCGTCCAGGGTGACCAGCTCGGGCAGCAACTCCTGGCACAGCCCGTGCGCCCGGCACCCGATCGGGTCCACCCGCAGACCGATCCACTCCCCGCCGCTCATCGCCAGCCTCCGTCGTCGCTGGCCGACAGCTCGCGCAGCACCGGGGGGATCGAGGCGTCCACCGCGTCGCACGGCCGACCATAGAGGTGGTTGGTGAGGTCGCGCCGGAAGGTGTCCAGCGCGCTGGACACCAGCCGCACCGCGCCGTCCGGATGCCGGCAGGCCCCCCGGCCGGGGATGATCTCCAACCGGTTGCGCAGCCTCGCGCTCAGCTCACGGTCCATGGTGCCCGTCGCGGCCGCGTCCAGATCCTCGGCGAGCGCCGGCAGCCCGAACATGCACGGCCCGCACTGGCCGGCGGACTCCGCCGCCAGGTAGCGCAGCATCAGCGCGGTGGCCCGCAACCCGCACGCGGCTGCGGGCATCGCCACCAGGGACGCCACGCCCAGCCCGGTGCCACCCGCCGCGCATCCCTCGTGGGACAGCTCGACGTCGACCGCAGAGGGCATGGGCAGCCAGCTACCGCCGAGCCCGCCGAGCAGCAACGCCTGGGTCGGCGTCGAGGTACCCCCGGCCAGGCCCAGGACCCGCCCGATCGGCATGCCCATGTCGACCTCGAACACCCCGGGACCGACCACCGATCCGCCGACGGTGACCAGGGTGGTCCCCGGTGAGTCCGCCGTACCCCGGGCCCGGAACCAGTCCGGTCCGTGCCGGGCGATGAGTGCCAGGTGGGCCAGGGTCTCGACGTTGTCCACCAGCGTCGGCCGGCCCTGCACCCCCTGCTCGGCGGCCCGGGCCGCGCTGGTCGGTCGGGCGTCACCGCGGGTGAGGTAGTTGACCAGGGCCGAGGACTCGCTGGACACGTACCGGGTCGGGGCGGTGACCACGTGCACCGCGGCCGGGTCGTCGGTGCGCTCCGCGACGGCCCGCTCCAGGTGCTCGACCAGCGGGTCGCCGCGATGCACGCAAAGCATCGCCTCGTCGGCGCCCACCGCGTGCGCGGCCAGTGCGAGGCCGTCGAGCACCAGGTGCGGGGCCAAGTGCAGCAGCAGCGCGTCCTTGCCACTGGTCGGGTCGCCCTCGCAGCCGTTGGCGACCACCACCGGTGTCCGCCGAATGTTGCCGGCGTTGGTCACCGCGGCCAGCTTGCGGGCGGTCGGGAAGCCGGCCCCGCCCCGGCCGCGCAGCCCGGCGAGCTCGACGAGCTCGATCAACCGCCGGGCCCCCTGTCGCCCGGAGAGCTCGGCGCGGGGCAGCGGCCCGTGCGTGTGCAGGTGCGCGGCCAATCCGCCGGGTCGTGCCTGGTGACGCCCGGCGAGCAACCGCGACTCCGAGCCGGGCGCGACCGGTGCCGCCTGCGGGGTCGGCGCGGGCGCCGGGCCGGTCACCGACCCGGGTCGGCCCGGCGCCGCCGGCACCGGGCGGAGCCCGCCGACCCGACGGAGCGCCGGGAGCGGCCCACCGACCTGAGGCGGCAGCGGACGCGGGTCCCGGGGCCGGGTGGGCGGGGCCGGGCGCCGGCCGTCGACCCGGGGCGGCGCGGTCACCGCGGGCAGCCCGCCGCTCATCGTCGGCCGGCGCGGACCGGGCACACCCGGGGACGACCGGGGCGGAGCGGAGTGCGGTACCGGGTCACCTGGCAGCGGGACGGACGGGTGGTCGGCGAGCGGAGGCAGGGGTACCGACGGGGGCGGCACCAGCCGGTACTCCGGAGGTGTGACCGTTGGGCGCGGTGGCGCGGCGCTCACCGGTCCGGGCAGCTGCGCGGCCAGGTCGGGCATCGGCGTGCCCAGCTCCGGGGTGGGCTCGTTCATCGAATGGCGTCCCATGTCCTCACCGCCCGCCCACGGTCGCCGAGCGGCGGGCCGTCAGATCCGGATGCGGCTGCCGGCGCAGCCGCCACAGCAGCGCGGCCAGCACCGCGATCGCGCACAGCACGTTCAGTGCGATCACCCAGCTCAGGGAGCTGTCCGCGCCACCGATGCCTAATCCGTGCACCACCGCGACCGGCCAGCAGGCGTAGCCGGCCCAGTGCACCGCGCGCCACGTCCTCGGAGTGATCCGGGAGCGCGCCATGCTGGTCAGCGCGGTCGCCAGCACCAGGTCCATGGCGATCGCGCCCAGCCCCAGCCAGAACGGCTGGTAGACCGACACGAACGGCAGCACGGTGTCCAGCCAGCCGATCTTCGCGTAGGGGTCGATGACCGCGCTGGCCACGTGCACCACCAGGAACAGCAGGGTGAGCAGCGCCACGTTGCGGTGCAGCGCGGCGAGGGTGAAACGCGGCCAGCGCGGTGTCGCGAACCGTGCCGCACCGATCACCCCGAGCACCACGCTCAGCGTCAGCAGCGGCAGCGTGACCAGCCCGGTCGCCCGGCTGGCGAACCACAGTGCCTGCCCCACGTCAGGTCCCTTCCTCGTCGCACGGCCAACCGGCCGTGGTGATGACCCGCCCGTCCTGGGCGACGAGCCGCGCCGGCAACCCGCGCCCGCGCAGCCACTCCGGTGCGTCCGCGCCGAGCAACACCGCAGCCGTGCTCGCCACGTTCGCGTCCACGCAGCTGGCGGCGGCCACGGTCACCGTCCGCCACACCGGGTCCGGGTTCAGGCCGGTCCGCGGGTCGACGATGTGGTGGCTGCGCCGGCCGTTGCGCCACCACGCCCGGACCGAGGTGCTCGAGGTGGCCAGCCCGCCGGACTCCAGGGCCACCGCCTCGTCGGGTGCGTCCAGGGCATCGCGATGGTCGTCGGCGATCGCGACCCGCCAGCCGCGCGGCGGTGGCCCACCGGCGATCGAGATGTCGCCGCCCAGACCCACCAGGACCCCGCAACCGGCGGCCGTCGCGGCACGCGCGGCGGCCCGGTCGGCGGCGAGCGCCTTGGCGGTGGCGCCCAGATCGAGCCGCACGCCGCGCGGCAGTAGGACCTCACGCCGCTCGGGGTCCCAGTGCACCCGCCACCAACCCGGCGCGGGTACGGGGGCCTGGTCCGGCGACCCGGTGGCCGGGGGCGCCGCGGGCACCTCGTCGAAGTCACGGTCGTAGCCCAACGCCGCGACCGCCGCGCCGACCGTCGGATCGACCAGGCCGTCGGTGACCTCGGCGGCCCGCAACGCCGCGCTCAGTGCCTCGGCCAGCAGCGGACTCACGGTCCGGACCGAGCCGGCCGTGCGATGCAGCTCGGAGATCTCGGAGTCGGGCCGGAAGCGGCTACAGGTCCGGTCGATCGAGACGAGTTCGGCACGCAACGCCGCCGCGGCGACCAGCAACCGGTCCGGGTCGCTGACCAGCACCGACGCCATGCTGCCCAGCCCGGGCAGTTCCAGTCCGGCCGGAGAGTCCAGGACCGTGCTCATGACGCCCCGCTGGACGCCTCGGCGTCCTCGGTGGCGGCCGGCCGGAGCGGGGTGCTCGGTGGCCGCAACGGCGCGGCGGACCGGGTGGCGGACCGGGACGCGCCGGCCGGGCCGGGGACATTCGGGCGGGCCACCGCGCCGGACGAGGGCGGCGTGGACCGCGCGGTGCTCCGGACCGGTGCCGGCCGGGCGGTATCGGGCCGGGCGGCCGGTGCCGCCGTGGCGTGGCCGCCTCCGGGCCGGGCCGCCGGCGCCCGGCCGCTGACCGCGGCGTTGGCGATCGCGGCGGGTTCGGCGGGCGTCTTCGCCGGGGCGCCGGCCGCGAGCGCCAGACCGAACGTGGTGGCGAGCGCCGTCGCGGCGGCCGCGCCACCCGCGGTGTACGCGGCGACCCGGCGACGACCGCGGTCGCGTTCGCGGCACAGGGTGCGCAGGGGAGTTGTCATGGGCTGTCCAGCTCCTCGATTTCGGGGATTGCACCCGGGAACGGCCGGAGCCGCGCCCGGCCCGGACGGCTCGCTGGTCCGCTGGGGATCGGACCGGGGGAGCGCGTTCCGTACGGGCGGAGCGGAACCGAATCTAGGCACCGCCCCGAGCCCGGCGGGCGAACATGAGAGGCCAGGTTGCTCGCGTTCGCCGACAGGTGCGCCGATGGCGTCGAACTACCCCGGATTCGGCCGCCCGCCCTGGCGATTCCACCAACCGGTGCAACCGCCGACTCAGGTACCGTTTCGTTCACCGGCCCTGCCGCCGGCGACCGGGCGCGCCACCGACGACGTTCCTGGCCCGAGCGGCTTTCCGGTGGCCGATCGTCGCCGGGGCGGGTACCGATGGCAACGGTTCGACATTGCGGTCCGGTGTCGAGGTAGGACGGAGTTCGGATGGGGGAGTCGTCGGTGCACCAGTGTGCTCTGCCCGGCTGCGAGGTCATGATCGAGCAGATCCCGGGTAAGCCGGCCCGGAAGTACTGCAGCGCGGGCCACCGGGCCGCGGGCCGACGCCTGCGCGGCGGCGAGGACGACTGGGACCTCGAGGCTGAGGCCGAGGCTCTGGTCGATCACCCGGAGTCGGAGCAGGCCGGCGCCCGGGGCGGCCGGTCCAACGGTCGCTCCGGCGCCACGACCTCGGCTCAGGCCGCCGCGCCACCACGGTCCGCCCCGGTGCCCGCACCCCCGACCCCGCAGGCGGTGCCGTCCCGGGCCCCGGTCCCGGCTCCGCCACCCAGCGCTCCCGCGGCCGCCCGACCGGACCCGGCCGCGCGGGTCCCGGCCACCCGAAACGCCCCGCCGGCCGGGCCCCGGTCCGAGATGGCCCCGTCCGGCCCGGCCTCGCGACCGCCCGCCGCGGAGGTGCGTCGTCCGGTGGTGCCTGCGGGTGTGGAGTTCGGGGGCAGTGCGGCGGATCTGACGGATGATCTGATTGTTCGTTCGCGTGCGGAGCGTCCGACGCGTGGGTGGCGTCGGGCGGTGTTCACCGTGTCGGGTG
>JAJCYC010000219.1 GCA_029263115.1 Pseudonocardia sp.
CGGCTCGGCTCCTGATGATCAGGTTGGTGTCGGAACCGCCATGATCACCAACCGTGCCGTGTCCGCGCCCCTTATCGCATCACCGGCGTGTCACCGTGCCGACACACCGCGTCACCGGACTATGCCGAGGCCCTGCCCCGGTACCAGTTCGTCGCCGGCGGAATCGGTATCACCCCGATCCTCACCATGATCGAGGCGGCGGAGGCGCGCGGCGCCGAGTGGCAACTGCTGTACGGCGGCCGGGAGCGGGCGTCGATGGGATTCCTGGGGGAGCTGGCCCGCTACGGCGACCGGGTCACCGTGAGCCCGCAGGACGAGCACGGGATGCTCGATCTGGCCTCGGTACTGGGCACACCACGCGCGGACACCCTGGTCTACTGCTGTGGCCCGGAGGGACTGCTCGGCGCGGTCGAGGATGCCTGCCGGTCCTGGCCGGAGGGCAGCCTGCACATCGAGCGGTTCTCCGCGAAACCTCTCGGCGAGCCCTCGCCGGACGCCCTCGAGCAGTTCGAGGTGGTCTGCCAGCGCTCCGGGGTGACGCTCACCATCGCGGCCGACCAGACCATCTTCGGGGTGGCCGAGGATGCCGGGCTGGACGTGCTCGCCGGGTGCATGGAAGGCGTGTGCGGTACCTGTGAGGTCGAGGTCGTCGAGGGCACGCCGGATCACCGCGACTCGGTCCTGTCGGACGCAGAGCACGCAGCCAACGACGCTCTGATGATCTGCGTCTCGCGGTCGCTCTCGGAGAGGCTGGTGCTGGACCTATGAGTCCGAACTATCCGTACAACTGCTGGTACGTCGGGGCGACCAGTGATGAGATCGGGTCCCAGCCCCTGGGCCGGCGGCTGTTGGGTCGGCCGGTGGTGCTCTACCGTGCGCCCTCGGGCGAGGTCGTGGCGATGGAGGACCGCTGTGCTCACCGGGCCTATCCGCTGTCGGCCGGTCGGCTCGACGGCGATCGGATCGTGTGTGGTTACCACGGGATCGCCTACGACACGCAAGGCCAATGCGTGCACGTCCCCTCGCAGGAGAACGTGCCCGTCGGCGCCCGGGTACGCACGTACCCGGTGATCGAGCGGGCCCCGTTCGTTTGGATCTGGCTCGGTCAGCCCGGTGCGGCCGCACTACGCACCCCGCCGGCGACACCGTGGCTCGTCGAGCCGGGCTGGGCCAGCCAGGGGGAGATGTTGCACGTCGAGGCCAACTACCTGCTGCTGCACGAGCACTACCTCGACCTGACCAACGTCTACGCCATGCATGCCGCGAACATGCCGCCCGGGATCGACCGGCTGCCCTCGCTGGACGAGGTCGAGGTGTCGGAGATGTCGGTCTCCTACACCCGCGCGCTACCCCCGGCGCCGCTGGCCGACTGGGAGGCCGAGGCCACCGGCCTACCCCACGGGCCCGAGTATCACCGCCGCGAACAAGGATTCTTCGTGTCGCCCGCCCTGCACGTCCAGAAGTGGGCCATCGACACCGACGCCGGCGCCTTCGAGCAGCTGCGGATCCATGGTTTCACCCCGGAGAGCCCGACGATGACACACGTGTTCCTGCGGATCGCGCACAACTACCAGACCGACCGGGCCCTCGTCTCGGCGCACCTCCGCCATTTCTTCCTCGACATGACCCGCCGCGACGCGGCCCTGCTCGAAGTCGTCCAACGCCAGCTCGCCGAGGACGGCGAACCCCGGCGCGGCATCAACGTGAAAGCCGACCGGGCCGGCCTCCGGGCCCGACGCGTCGCCCAGGCCATGGTTGCCGAGGAGTCGGGACGGCCCGCGCTGCGCGCGGTGGCGACTGCGGGCGGCTGATGACGGTCGACGCCCGGACCAGCCAAATGATCATGAAGGGGGGTCGCAGGTCGTTGACGTAGTATCGGATTCTCAAGTATCCGGGCGGAGGCCATGGCTGACGAGATCGATCCCATCGAGTGGTCGCGTCGTGCCTGGGAGGACGGGAAGGGACCGGCGCCGGACCATTTCGCCGCGATGGCGGCAGTCGTCCGGCTCGAACAGCTGGTGGGAGCGGCACTCGACCGGGCGCTGCGCGAACATGGCGTGAGCCGTACCGGGTACCAGATACTGGCCACGTTGTCCCTGGAACCCGACCGGACCCTGGCGATGGGTCAGCTCAGCAAGCGTCTCTTGCTGCACCCGACCACGGTCAGCCTGATCGCCGACAAACTGCAGGCACGCGGCCTGCTCTCGAGAGTCCAGTCCGAGACCGATCGCCGCACCACCCTCGCCTCGCTGACCGACGAAGGGGCGCACACGCTCACGATAGTCAGCGAGTCCTTGAGCGAGATCAACTACGGGTTTGAAGGCGTCAGCCCCCGATTGGCCATCACGCTCACCGAGATCATCCGGCAGGTTCGGCACGACATGGGCGACGCCTAGCAGCAAGGCGTCAGCGCGCCAGATGCTCCACCAGGAGGACCTGCAGCTCCCCGACCAGGCCACCGAGCAGTGCGCCGACCACGATCAGCTTCCACTCGTCCTGCCGGAACACCGGGCGCGGCAGGCCTTCGACGCCATCGTCGGTCATGTTCCGCATCTTGAGCACGATCGTCTCGCGGATCACCAGCGCGTCGCCGGCGTAGATCTCGAGCTGGCTCATCGTCTTCGGTAGCCGGTCGACCACAGCCTTGGAGACGATGTCGTGTTCCTCCCGGTAATCTGAGCCTCCGAACGTGAAGCCGAACACGATGCGGACTCCGAGCAGGAGAAGGCGGCCGCGGTAGGGATGGTGCGGCCGTGACCATCCACCCGACCTGGGACACGCTGGGCATGCGCGCCACGCGCGGCGACGACGTCGAGGACCGCGACCACTACGACTTCGGGGTCCGGGAGACCGTGTTCGCATGGTCGATGCCCGTTCAGCGCGGTCAACACCTGGTCGAGGTCGCCGCCGGCTCGGCGTACTCGTGTGGACGCCGTGGAGACCGGGCCGGACAGCCGCGCGAAGAGGGTAATGGTGAGGGTCCCTGTCCGGGCCAACGATCGCGAGCGGGGGAGAGCGTCTGATGTCCGGTAGCCGCTCGTCCTCGCGGATCGAGCTCTCGATGGTTCCCGCTACGGCAGCGACCGATATCGGGCTCGTGGCTGAGATCACCGACCTGGTGAACCGGGTGTACGTCGTAGCCGAAGAGGGCCTGTGGGTCGATGGTGCGACCCGCACGACCGAGCATGAGATGGCGACCCTGATCCGTACCGAACAAGTTGCTGTGGCTCGGTCGGATGGACGGCTCGCGGGCGCTGTCCGCGTCCAACAGCTCGATAGCGGGGAAGCCGAGTTCGGCATGCTGGTCGCGGCTCCTGAGCAGCGCGGCACTGGTATCGGTCGCGAACTGGTGCATTTCGCTGAGCACTGGGGCCGAGCGCGGGATCGTACCAGCATGCAGCTCGAGCTTCTCGTACCCCGGACCTGGTCCCACCCGGTCAAGGAGTTCTTGCGGGACTGGTACACCCGCACCGGATACCGAGTCGTGCGCACCGGCAGCCTCGACGAGGCATACCCCGAGCTGGTGGCGCAGCTTGCGACGCCGTGCGACTTCGTCGTATACCAGAAGGATCTCTACACCGGTGGCGCTGACCGCAGTGTATAGGCACGTAGGCTTCACCCGACGCCGCTGACTTGGTAACGGAGAAATCCATGGCGCAGACGCAATACGACGATCTCCGCGATTTCGAAGCAGGCACCTTCACCCACGAAGGCGACAGCAAGACGGTAAGGGCTCCGGTCCGGCGGTCATCGTGATGGCCGAGATGCCCGGCATCACTCCCAAGGTCGCGAACTTTGCCCGGAAGGTGGCCGACATCGGGTGCACGGCCGTCATGCCGCACCTGTTCGGCCAATCCGGCAAGGATCTGCTGGCCGGAAACCGGCTCAGCCCCGCCACCTACATGCTCGGCAGCATCGCGCGTGCCTGTGTCAGCCGCGAGTTCACCGTGTTCGCCACCGGCAGTACCTCGCCGGTGGTGAACTGGCTTCGGGCGTTGGCAGCCAACGAGCACGAGCGGTGCGGCGGGCCGGGCGTCGGCGCCATCGGCATGTGCTTCACCGGCAGTTTCGCGCTCGCGATGGCAACCGACGACCGGTTGCTGGCCCCGGTCCTGTCCCAGCCGTCGATGCCGTTCGGCATGACGAAGTCGGCCAAACGCGGTATCGACATCTCCCGCGCCGACCTGGACAAGGTCAAGCACCGCTGCCGGCACGACGGTCTGACGGTGCTGGGCATACGGTTCACCACCGACAAGCTCGTTCCCGCCGAGCGGTTTCAGTTCCTCAGGGAGGAGCTGGGCGACGCGTTCATCGCCGTCGAGCTACCAGGCGACGCGGCCGACCCGGCATCGCCGATGCCCGCGCACTCGGTGGTCACCGAGCATCCCATCGACGAACCGGGTCAGCCCACCCGGGAAGCACTCGATCAGGTCCTCGACCTCCACCGCACCCGGCTGCTAGCGCCGACCTGAGTGAGCCGCCGGTTCCCGAACGGCTTCCGGATCGACGGCCGTGCTCGAACTACCGCGAGCTGGATGGCTTCTTGCTGCTGGAGGGCGTCTGCTTGTCATCCGCCGGCGGGGGCAGCGGCGGCAGACCCTGGGCCTCACCCATGTCCAGCCGTCCCTCTGCTTGATGCAGCCGGGGGTGCACGGGTCCGGGTGCCACCCTGCAATCGAGGTGGTGTCCCACGGCGGGAACCACCGGCCCGGCCGCCTGTGCGGGCCCGGCGGCCAGCGCGGTGCCGCCGACGAGCATCGGGCCCGAAGCGAGGGCCAGCGCCTTCATCGTGTGCGTCATTGCATTCCCCCTGCTCGCGGTAGCCGCCGGTCCGTCGACCCTTACCGAACCCGGCCTGGACAGCCAGGCCGATCCCGGCGCCGCGGCGGTCCCGGAACGGGCAAGGATCAACCATTCCGGCGACCGCTCCACCGGCCCGGGGCGACGGCTCGTCGTGCACCCGCGGCCGCCCCCGGCGGCGTCCGGGAGGGCGGGATGCGATGGTGGGCGGACAGGACGCGGGGGACGCCTACGGCGGGTGGGACGACCCCGCCGCGAGAGGGGTAGATGACGACACGACACGCCGGTCGCGGGGCGCGGTGGCGCGGCCGGGCCGGTTGGGCGGTGCTCGCCGTCGGGCTGGCGCTGGCGGGTTGCGGCGCGCCGGGCCCGCCACCGCAGCCGCCTCGTCCGGCCCCGCCGGCGCCCTCGATCGTCCCGACACCACCGGCACCGGTGTCGCCGCTGACCGGCCGGCCGGCGGACCTCGGCCTGTCGGTGGTCGCTGTCAAGGTCGACAACGTAGGTGCGAGCTGGCCGCACACCGGGCTCGCGGCCGCCGACGTGGTCTACGTCGAACCGATCGAGGGCGGCTACACCCGGCTCGTCGCGGTCTACCAGTCCCAGACCCCCGAGGTGGTGGGCCCGGTCCGCAGCGCCCGCCGGACCGACCTGGACCTGCTCGCCGGCTACGGCCGCCCGACCCTGGCCTTCTCCGGGGCGGCGCCCCAGATCGCCCGCCTGATCAGCGGTTCCGGGCTGGTGAACGGTTCCGAACCGGCCCGTCCGGGCGCGTACTTCCGCTCCGGTGGCCGCCCGGCCCCGCACAACGTCTTCGTCCGGCCGCGGCGGCTGCCCAAGGGGTCGCCGCCCCGCGACATCGGGTTCCGGTTCGGCCCCGTGCCCGGCGAAGGGCGACCGGCGGCGAGGAACACCGCGCGCTACGGCCGGGCCACCGTCCGCGCCGACTGGTTGCCGGCCGAGCGCCGCTGGGGCCTGGCGATCGACGGCCAGCCGCTGGTGGGTGCCGGGGGTGCCCGGCCCTCGGCGGCCACCGTCGTGTGGCAGCGGACGCGGGTGCGCCCGACCGGGGTGCGCGACGGGGCCGGCAATGCCTCGCCGTTCGCCGAGACCGTGGGGTCCGGGCCGGTCACCGTGCTGCGCGACGGCATGGCCTTCGACGGGACCTGGACGCGGCCGTCCCGGGAGGCACCCACCTCGTTCACCGGTCGGTCCGGCGGGCCCCTGCACTTCGCCCCGGGCCCGGTCTGGGTACTGCTGCTGCCCCGCTGACCCGGCGGGCGTCGGCGTGGTCCGGATCATCGACACGGGTGACCCCTGAGGTGGGTGTGGCGACGGATCGACACGCAGCGCGTCCGTTCCGACACGCCGATGCGGCGCTACCTGTTTGACAGTCGCCGGCGGCGCCGTCGCGCACTTTCGTGGTCCGGTCCCGATCGCCGGGCACATCGTGGTCGCCGCGACGTCTTCGCAGCTCAACGGTTGTCTTCCGGGCCGAGCTCGACCGATCGACTCCGTGCTCCGGGTGTGCGCTGAGTGGCCAGACTCGGCGTATCCGCCTCGTCGTCGATCACCCACGAGTGAGGTAGGTGGGTAACCCGGTCACTCTGTGCTCGTTGAGACCAATGGTGTCACCGGGACAGTCGGTGACAGTGCGAACCCGGTGAACCAAGTGGCCAGCGTCAAAGTCACATGGTCGCTCCAGGACCTCGGGCCCGCCGGGGCAACCCTTCGACGGTGAGGTTGACATGTTCGAGACCGCACACGGGCGCGTGGCGCTTGCCGGCCAGCTCAGCGCGGCCCTGGGCTGCACTGCCGTGGCTCATCCCGACGGCGGCATCCCCGTTCCCCGACGGTCACCCGAGCCGCTCGAGCACGGCGCCGACTCCGGTATGTCCGGTCCGTGCGGCGACACCGGGGAGATCTGCCGCACCGACCTGCTGCCGTTGTTCACCCACGGCCCGGCCGGTGCGATGTTCGGCAACCGCGCACCGGAGTCCTCCGAGCCGGTGGAACCCGCCCGGCCGAGCGGCGCCGCCCAGCCGACAGAGCGTCTTCGCCCGACACCCCGGCCGCGCCCGACGCCGTACCCGCGCGCGAACGTGCTCCCGACGCCGAACGCGCACCCGACGCCGTACCCGCGCGCGAACGCGCACCCGACGCCGAACGCGCACCCGACGCCGCGCCCGACGCCGAACGCGCACCCGATCGCGAGCCCGCCGCCGCAGCCGAGCGGGCGGACCCGCCCGGGCCTGCGGCGGCGGGTGCTCCTACGGGCCGAGACGGCTGCGCGGCCGGTCCGGTCGACGTGGGCGACCCGCCGCGCGCCGTCCTGGCAACGCACGCCGGCGCGGGGTCCGAAGGGGCCCGGCGGACGTCGTGGCCTGCTGACCGCCCTCATCGCCGCGATGATCCTGCCGCTGGGCGCGAGCGCGGTCGTGGTCGCGCTGGACCGCGAGCCGGTCACGGTGCGTCCGGTCACCGTCGGGACCGATGTCACCGCCGCGCTGCCCATCCAACTGCCGCCGGCGCCGGGTGCACCCCTGCGGACCGCCGACATTCCGGGAGTGCCCGCCTCGCCGAGCAAACCGGTCGTCGTCGAGTCACCGGAGCGCCGACCGGTCGCCGACCAGCCCAGCTCCGGGAACCGGACCGGCGACCCGTCCCCGACCTCGACCCGTCCCGACAGCCCGGTGCCAGGATCGGGGCGCGGCGCCGGCGACCCCTCGGACCAGGCCGAACGCGGCGAGCGGGACGATCGGTCGGACGACCTTCGCCCCGACCGGGGCCCGGAGCGCGCGGGGTCGGAGCTGCTGGGCGGGCTCACCGACACCCTTGATCTAGGTGGACTCTAGGCGCGGTCGTCCGGGTACTCCGGTTCATGGGCGGTGCCCCGGACGGGCCTCACCGGTCGAGGTGGTCGAGCAGCGCGTCGAGCCGTGCGTCCCAGTCCCGGGCCAGCGCGGCCAGGAACTGTTGCGCCACCCGCATCGGCGCCGACCGCAGCCGGTAGCGCACCCGGCGCCGCTCGCCGGGCTCGGCGGTCACCAGGCCCGCCTCGGACAGCAGGGCCAGGTGCTTGCCGATCGCCTGCCGGGTGATCGGCAGCCGGTCGGCCAGGTCCGTCGCGGTGGCCGGCCCGTCCGACGCGAGCGTGGCGAGCACGGCGCGCCGGGTCGGGTCGGCCAGGGCCACGAAGACCTGCTCGGCGATCGCCTCCATGTCCGGCGGCGGGTCGGGCGACTGGTCCGGCCGCGGGTCGGGTGGCACCGGGATCAGGTGGCGTCGAGGTAGGCGACCAGCTCGCCCAGCTCGCTGGCCCAGCCCTGGGTGTTGCCCTCGAAGGCCTTGTGGTGGGCGTCGTCGGGCAGTTGCGCGAAGCCGGTCTCCATCACGGTGAGCCGGGTGCCGGCGCCGACCGGTTCGAGGGTGAACTCCACGTAGGTGCGGCGCGGATCGTCCTCGGGCAGGCCGTAGATGTGCCAGGTGAACGCGAACAGCGCCGGCTCCTCGACCCGCTCGACGCGCATCTCCGCCCGGTCGCCGCTGGTCCAGCTCATCCGCGCGGTGCCACCCGGGCGCAGGTCGATCGTGGCCTCGTTGCCGAACCAGGTGCCCAGGCCCTCGGCGGTGGTGAGCGCCGACCACACCTTGGCCGGCGGGTGTGCGAGCTGCAGGGTGCGCTCGATGCGATCAGGGAATCCCATGACGTCCTCCAGTAAATAGCAACTGTGTGGTTGCCACAGTATGGCAACTCATGAGTTGCGTCAAGCGGCGGGCTGCCCTCGGTGTTGGGACGGGCCTTCCGGACGGCAGGTCGGGCTCGGGCGCATCCTGTCGGTGACTCCGGGCGAGCAGCTCACCGGCCGGATCATGGGTGCGGCGATGTCCTACGTCCTGGTGTCGGACGGCGGTACGACCAGGCTGCTGTTGAAGATCGTTACCCCGGGCGGGCGGTGGACCGCGCCGCTGCTCTCGGTCGGTGATCTGGTGATGGCGCGGCGCCAGTTGTTCAACCTGAAGCGGCTCGCCGAGTGGCCCGTGTCCGCGCCCGGGACTGAACCGCCGTGGTGGTTGATCTAGTGGCGCATCACTCGGTCGGGTAGTTGGTAACAGGAGCATTGACCTGCAATAACCTAACACCTATTCACTCGAAAGTGTGGTTTAGAAAGTGGCTCGCCATCGGCCCGTTTGGCGCGGACGGATGGGGCTAGCGTCCAGCGTCAACTCCGGTCGGCGCTCGATCCTTCCCGGCAGGTGCCGGTGAGACAGCTCCCCCCTCGGACGTGGCGCGGGTCCGGTGTGTAGCCCTGCCATGCGACTGGTCTGCTGGTCGCGGATACCTGAGGAGTACTCGTGAGCGTGTCCCCCGCACGACCTTCCCACGACCTGTTCCCGACCTGCGAGCGCCGGTGGGAGGTGCACCACACCGCGCGGCGGCATCGCGCGCTGGTTCGCGGCGAGGAGGCCGCGGTCGTGCTCGGTGTGCTCGGCTACCCCCCCATGACGGGCCCGGCCGGGAGCATGCCGGCTGACGACTTCGTCGCCCGGGCCCGATCGTGGCAGGCCCGGCACGACCCGAACGTGGTGCGCGATCCCGCCGCGGCGGCCGAGGTCGACTGGACCCCGGCCCCGGACGCGGCCGAGACCTACCTCAGCTCGCCGGCGGACTACCGGCGGGCGTTCTCGGCGTTCTGCCTGAGCAGCCGGCCCGTGGTGCCGGAGGACCGGATCAGCTGGCGCGTCCGGTGAGCGGGACCGCCGGACCGGCGCTCGGTGCCCGGTAGGCCCCGGCGGCGGTCAGGAAGACCAGGTCGGTGAGAGGTCATGGATGGTAGCGACCGATGGTGCGGGCTGCTCGAGCTGCGAGCGGGCGGCACGTGACGCGGAGGAACACGAGGCCGCGCTGCGGGAGCTGACCGGGGCGCTGCGCGCGATGCGCCGGGGCGATCTGGACGTCCGGGTGCCACGTCGGGCCGGCGTGGCGGGCGAGGCGGCCGAGGAGCTCAGCGGGTTCGTCGCACAGCAGCAGCGGCGGTCCCGGGAGCTGGCCCGGGTCGGCCGGGTCGTCGGGCGCGAGGGCCGGATGGCCGAGCGGATGGACGAGGACGCCGACGACGGTGTCTGGTCACGGAACTCGCGGGCGATCAACTGCCTGATCGACGACCTCGTCCGGCCCACCTCGGAGATCGCCCGGGTGATCGAGGCGGTCGCCGAGGGCGACCTGACCCAGCACATGGCGGTCGAGCTCGAGCACCGTCCGCTGCGCGGGGAGTTCCGGCGGATCGGCCGCACGGTGAACACGATGGTGGATCAGTTGTCGTCGTTTGCCGATGAGGTGACTCGGGTGGCTCGTGAGGTGGGTACCGAGGGGAAGTTGGGTGGTCAGGCGCAGGTGACCGGGGTGGCGGGTACCTGGCGGGATCTGACCGAGAACGTCAACCAGCTGGCCTCCACGCTGACCACCCAGCTGCGGGCGATCGCCGCGGTGTCCACCGCCGTCACCCGGGGCGATCTGACCCAGCAGGTGCGGGTCAACGCCCGCGGCGAGGTGGCGGAGCTCAAGGACAACATCAACCAGATGATCGTCACCCTGCGCGAGACGACCGGCAAGAACGCCGCCCAGGTGTGGCTCGACTCCAATCTGGCCCGGATGGCCGGGCTGCTACAGGGCCAACGCGACCCCGGGGCCGTGTGCCAGCTGCTGATGAACGAGGTCGCGCCGCTGGTGAACGCGCACAGCGGGGTGTTCTTCCTCGCCGAGGACCGTGCGCGCGACGGCGGCGCGGTCGAGGTGCCGACCGAGGCGGAGCCCGGGCCGCGCTGGCGTCGGCGCGGCGGCTACGCCCTCGACACCTCCGCAGCCCCGGAGTCCTTCGGCGCCGGTGAGGGCCTGATCGGGCAGGCGGGGGTCACCCAGCAGGTGGTGCACGTCGAGGGCATACCGGTGGACGAGCTGGTGGTGCGCACCGGGGCGCACAGCCTGATTCCGGCGGCCGTGGTGGTGCTGCCGGTGGTGTTCGAGGGACACACCCTCGGGGTGATCGAGTTCGGCTCACTCACCGCGTTCTCCGAGCTGCACCTGGGATTCCTGGAGCGGCTCGCGGCCACGATCGGGGTCACGCTGGCCACCATCCAGGCCAACCAGCGTACGGAGGGTCTGTTGGGCCAGGCCCAGCGCCTGGCCGCCGAGCTGCAGGACCAGTCGGTCGAGCTGCAACGCACCAACGCCGAACTGCAGGACAAGGCGTCGCTGCTGTCCGAGCAGAACCGCAACATCGAGCTGAAGAACCTGGAGATCGACGCCGCCCGCCGCGGCGTGGAGGAGCAAGCCGAGCAGCTGGCCCAGGCCAGCCGCTACAAGTCGGAGTTCCTCGCCAACATGAGCCACGAGCTGCGTACCCCGCTGAACTCGATGTTGCTGCTGTCGCGGTTGCTGGCGGACAACCCCGACGGCAGCCTCACCGACAAGCAGCGTGAGTTCGCCACGACCATCCACAACGCCGGGAACGACCTGCGGGTGCTGATCGACGACATCCTCGATCTGTCCAAGATCGAGGCCGGTCGGGTCCAGCTGGAGCACCAAGTCACCGACTTGACCGCAGAGGGCGAGGAGCTGTTGCTCACCTTCGCCCCCCAGGCCGACGACAAGGGCCTCACCTTCGGAGTGGAGATGGCCGAGGGGGTCCCCGCCCGGTTCGTCACCGACTCCCACCGGCTGCGGCAGATCCTGCGCAACCTGGTGTCGAACGCGCTGAAGTTCACCGCGACCGGTGGGGTCACCGTCACCATCGAACCCGCAGCACCGGTCGACCAGGACGGCGGGATCACCGGAGCGCTGGGTGCGGTCGCCTTCGTGGTCCGCGACACCGGCATCGGGATTCCCGAGCACCAGCAGGCGACCATCTTTGAGGCGTTCGCCCAGGCCGACGGCACGACCAGCCGTAGCTACGGCGGCACCGGTCTGGGGCTGTCGATCAGCCGGGAGCTGGCCCACATGCTCGGCGGGACCCTCGCCGTCACCTCCGCCCCGGGACAAGGCTCGACGTTCACCCTGCTGCTGCCCAACCACCCCGCCCCGACATCAATCAGCCCGCCGTGGACGATCCGCGGTCCCGAGCTGGCCGTGGTCGGAGCCGAGTCCCCACCACCAGCGCTGAGGGCGGAGCCGTCGGTGTCGATGGCGCATGTGGCCGGGGTCGAGGTGCTCATCGTCGACGACGACGTGCGCAATGTGTTCGCCCTGACCAGTGCTCTGGAGGTACGCGGCATCAGCGTGCGGTACGCGGACAACGGCCACGACGCGATCCGATTGGTCACCGACCGTCCGGAGATCGACATCGTGCTGATGGACGCCATGATGCCCGGCCTCGACGGAAAGGAGACCACCCGCGGCATCCGCGAGCTGCCACGCGGCCGCGAGCTGCCCATCGTTTTCCTCACCGCCAAAGCCGCTCCGGACGACCGCGACGCGGCGTTGGCCGCCGGCGCCACCGACTACCTCACCAAGCCGGTCGACCTCGACCATCTGCTTGCCACCATCACCCGGGCGCTCGAGTAGGGTCAGACTGCGGGCCGGCTGTCCACGGCCACCCGGACAGAGAAACCGCGCCGGTAGGACCCGGCCGCAGTCGCGCCGGGCGGTGGGCCGTTCAGCCCACCGCGTAGACCAGGTCCACCGACACGTCCAGCTCCCGACCGTCGTCGGCCACGGCGCCGACGCCGGCGGAGGTGGACGTGCCGGCCTGGCTCGGTCCGGCCGGGGCCGGGTCGGCGCATGAGGCGGGGAGTCCTCTCGGGGGCTGGCGCGCGACTCCCGTGTGCTGGTGGAGAGCAAGTCGACCAACGGCGCGAGCGAGGCCGACCAGATGTCGCGCCGACTCGGCGTGCGGCCGATCTCGGTGAGCAAGTACTGCGTGGGGATCGCCGCCTGCGTCCCGAGGTGCCGGCCAACCCGTGGCGGTCCACTCTCTCGCGCTACTTCGAGGCGGCTGCCGCAGGGGCGCACCACAGCATCGGGTAGCCAGGTGGCCGCCCGCCCGCTACTGGGTGTCGAGCGTGGGTGCGTCGAAGTTGAGCAGGCCGGGCTGCTCGATGCTCGGCGACATGGTCTCGCCGTCCAGGTTCTCGTCCACCACGTCGGGCGAGCGCTGCTCGTACTCCCGGTCGAAGTCCTCGTCGTCGGCCGCCGAGGACCCCGACGACTCCGAGGAGCCGAAGATGTCGCCCTCGGAGAAGCCTTCGTCGGACGGGTCTGCGGTGGCGGTGCCGGTGAAGGCGGCGGCGAGTGCGGTTACGCCGGCGATGGTCGAGACGACCCGCAGGGCCTGGCGGGGGCTGATGCGCATGGTCTGGCGGTCCTTCCGGGATGGTTCGGCGGGTTCGGGGCCCGGTCTAGCGGGCGAGGGAGTCGGTGGAGAGCAGGTCGGCGTCGTCGCCGTCCACCTCACCGTCGTACACGTCCTCACCGTCGAGGTAGGTGTCGTTGAAGTGCTCGCCGTCGACCTCGTCACCGTGGTCGAGGTCGGACTTCTCCAGGTACCCGTCGTTGAGGTCCTGGGCGCCGAAGTCCTCCTGCTCGTCGGCGGGCGCGGCCTGCTGGTCCGGGTCCGCCGGCGGCGTCGGGAAGGCGGCGGCGGTGCCGGTGGCCGTCAGGACCAGGGCCGCCGCACCGGCGGCGACCGCCGCGAACCGGGTGGCACGACCGGAGTGGGTACGCCCGGAGTGAGTTGGCATGGTGAGAAATCCCTTCGGCTGGCGCAACAGGGTCAACGATCCGGGGGACCTCTCGGATGCGCCCACGTCGGTCGCGCCAGCCGGTCGGGTGATCCGCCGGGGGCTCTGCCGGGTGGGTGGCCCGGGCTCTGACCCGGGTGGGGCACCGGACGATCACTCAGGGTGTGCGAACGGTCACGGAGCATTGCCCGGTGGGTCATCGACTTGTGACTCTTGGGCACGTGCACGGAACTGGTGTCGGCTCTCTCCGTTGAGGTTCGCTACACCGGATTGTCACGACCCGGACAGAGCCTGCGAGGCAACCATGAACCACAGCGCGCCGCCCCTGTGCGAACGCTGCTGGCGGCCGGTCCAGCTCCGTGAGGAGTTCATCCGGCTGGGCTACATCACCGATGTGCGGTCCCACGGTGAGCCGGTCTACGTGTGGTCCTACCTGCACAGCTACAACCCGTACACCGGCGGCGGCGCGGGCGCCGAGGCCGCCGCGGCCTGACCGCCGCCGCCCGCGCCCGGCGAGGTGTCCGGATGCGGACGGCCGACGCCCGGCCGATGATCTCCGCGTGCAGCCCGAGCCCACCGAACGGGTCCCGCACGATGGCGATCCGGCCGACCGGGGGTGTCCTCCCCGGCCATCACCGCCGTTCCGCCGCCCGCCTGTGCCGCGGTCACCGAGGCGTCCACGTCGGCCACGCTGACGTAGGGCAGCCGGTGGCTCGGGGTGCCCGCCGGTAGGTGGCCGACCCCGCCGATGCCGCCCAGCGGGTCGCCGCCGTCGACCTGGAACGTCTCGTACCCGGCCGGCGCGGCCTCGACGGGTGCGTACCGGTAGCCGAACACCTCGGCGTAGAACCGCTTGCCGAGCGCCACGACGGCCTGCCACGCCCCGAACACCGCGCCCGTCGGATCCTGCGCGATGCACATCCGCCCGAGCTCGGGGACGTCCATCGGCGCGACCGGCACCGAGCCTCCTGCCCGCTGGTCCACCGACCGGCCCGCCGCAGGGCGACCGGTCCGATTACCACCCAAGCACGCGGCACCGCCAGAGAACGCACAGTCACTTGGATCACGGTTCGGACACCTTCATCACCCACTCAAGTGAGAATCCACGAGGTTTGACGTGACGGTTGGTAGCTTGCCACGGCCGAACTTGTCATCAAGTGGTTGTTGAGGGAGCTGAGTTGCGGGGGATTCGAACCCTGGTCGTCACCGTGCCGTGCGTCCTGGCCGGCGTGCTCGGACTGACCGGAGCCACCATCGCCGAACGAGCGCCGGTGGACTCGATCGTCGTCCGGCCGGCGCCGGTGCAGGGCGCGGTGCTCGACGGTCCCTTCGAGGGGACCGTGACCGGGAGTCCGACGCGGGACGCATCGTCCCCGGCCGCCCCGGCTCCCGACGTGTCGCCACCGGAGGGCTCCGACGGATCGTTCCCGGCGGTCCCCGCCCCCGACGGGTCCTCGCCCGGCGGCGTGCCGGACGACCGCACGCTCCAGGTCGGACCGGAGCAGTCGGTCGTGGTGTCCGGCGCCGCCGCGGAGCGGACCTCGATCGCCACCCGGCACGTCCCGTCGCCGTCGGAGTCGGCGTTGACCGGCGCCGTGCACCCGGCCACCGACCAGGTGATGGCGATGCTGATCGGCTGGGCGCTGCTGGCGGTGGTGGGCGGCGGGCTGATCTGCCGGCCGGCTCAGCGCGCCTGGCGCTCGCCGGTCGCCGGGCGCTCGGCGCGGACCGGGCGCTCGGCGCGGACCGGGATGAGCAGGCATGCCGCCACCGGGAACACCCCCGCGCCGGCGAACGTGCCCGGGTAACCGATCGCCCCGATCACCAGGCCGAACGCCGCCGGGGTGGCCGCCGCGACCAGGTTCTGCGCGGTGTTCTGCACCCCCAGCGCCCGGCCGGCCCACGCGCCGCCGGCCCGTTCGGCCACCGCGGTGAACGCCAGGCCGTTCGTGCTCGAGGACAGCACGGTGGTCACCAGCAGCGCGCTCAGCGCCAACCCGGGCGAGCCGGACAGGGTGGCCAGCGCGAATGCCGCCAGTGCGGCCGCGATCCCCGCCGCCAGCCGCCGCATCGGTCCCAGCCGGCTGCCCGCCCGGTCCGACCACCAGCCCACCAGTAGCCGGGTCAGCGCGCCGCCGACCTGTGCGCCGGCCAGCACCCGCCCGGCCGGCACGCTCGCCCAGCCCTGGGCGTCGACCAGGTACACCAGCGCGTAGGCCGAGGTCAGGAACTGCGGCACCACCAACAGCGAACTCGCCGCGTGGATCCGCCAGAGCATCGCGGTGCGATAGGGCGAGGCATCCTGATTCGGGGATGGCGCGGTGGCGGCCGCCGGGGTCGGGCCGCCGGTCCCGGGCGGCGTCGGGGCGGGCATGGGCGGGCGGGCGGGATCACGCACCAGCGCGGCGGCCAGCCCGGCGGCGGCCAGCGCGCCCATCCCCAGGAACCCGAGCGCGAGGGGCACCCCGGATTCGGCGAGCGGCGGTACCGCCAGGCCGGCGACAGCCACCCCGAGCGGTTGCGAGGTCTGCCGCACGGCCATCGCGCGTCCGCGCTCGTGCGCGGCGAACCAGCCCAGCACCAATCGTCCGCTCGCCGCGTGTACCGCCGAGGTGGCGGCCCCGGCCAGCAGCAGGCTCACCCCGAGCGCCACCGGGTGCACCGCCGACCCGGCCGTGTGCACCGCCCAGGCCAGCAGCGCCAGCCCGCCGAGGGCCAGTCCGATGGTCATCACCCACCGCTCGCCCCACCGGTCGGCGGCCGTGCCCCAGGCGTACAGGGTGAGCAGCACCCCGACGATAGGGGCGCTGGACAGGGCGCCGGCGGCGGGCAGTCCGAGACCGCCGGCCAGCAGCGCCGGGATCAGGAAGGGTGCGCCGTACTGCACCGCGCAGCCGGCGGCGACCGCCACCAGCCCGGCGCCCAGCACCACCCAGCGCTGCCCGACCATCCTCCGAGGGTAGGCCGCATTGTCCAACCTATGAAACAGGCGTCCCATGTTTTGATACGGCCGAGCTGTCGACGGATGACACTGTTGACAGATTGTCTAAGATGACGGAATGTCCAACAGCGAGGTGGGGCGGAGCGACGCCCGCGGCTTCCGGCTCACGGTCACCGACGGGGTGTCGCTGGCGGTGTACGAGCAGGGCGACCCGGGTCGGCCGACGATCCTGCTGGTGCACGGCTACCCCGACGACCACACGGTGTGGGACGCGGTGGCCGCCGAGCTGGCCGGCCGCTTCCACGTGGTCGGCTACGACGTGCGCGGAGCCGGGCGCTCCGGCGAGCCGGCCGGGCGGGAGGGCTACCTGCTCGATCGGCTGGCCGAGGACCTGGCGACCGTGGTCGACCGGGTCAGCCCGGACGCGCCGGTGCACCTGGTCGGGCACGACTGGGGCTCCATCCAGGGCTGGCACGCGCTGAGCACGCCGAGGCTGGCCGGCCGGATAGCCTCCTACACCTCCATCTCCGGTCCGTCGCTGGAGCACGTCGGCGCCTGGATGCGCGCCCGGGCCGGCCGGCCCACCCCGCGCGGGCTGCGCGAGCTGGCCACCCAGCTGGCCGCATCGGGGTACATCGGGCTGTTCCAGCTGCCGGCGGTGCCCGAGCTGCTGTGGCGCATCGGCGCGCTGACGAGGGTGATGCGGCTACTCAGCCGCGGCGACACCGGGCTCGTCGCGCCGACCACCGGCGACGCGATCCGCGGTCTCGAGCTGTACCGGGCGAACATGCCCGCGCGGTTGTCCCGCCCGCACCCGGTGGCCACCGAGGTGCCGGTGCAGGTACTCGCGCCGACCCGCGACCCGTTCGTCACCACCGCCCTGCAGGCCGGCGACCTGGCGCGCTGGACCGACACCCCCCGGGTGCGCCGGCTGCCCGGCGGGCACTGGCTGCCGCGTTCCCGCCCGGACGTGGTCGCGCGGTGTGTCACCGAGCTGGTGGAGCGGGTCCAGGCGGGTGGCGCGGACACCGCGCACGCCCCCGCGCTGCGCCGGGCCGGGGTCCGGGGCTCGGGCGCGGGCCGCTACACCGACGCGGTCGTGGTGGTCACCGGCGCCGGCAGCGGAATCGGGCGGGAGACCGCGCTGGCCTTCGCCGAGCTCGGCGCGCACGTCGTGGTGGCCGACCGGGACGAGCCGTCGGCCAAGGAGACCGTGTCGCTGATCCCGGCCGGGCAGGCGAGCGCCTACCCGGTCGACGTGGCCGACGCCGACGCGATGGCCGCCTTCGCCGAGCGGGTGATCGCCGAGCACGGGGTGCCCGAGGTGGTGGTGAACAACGCTGGCATCGGCATGGCCGGCCCGTTCACCGAGACCTCGCTCGAGGACTGGCGGCGGGTGATCGACGTCAACCTGTGGGGGGTGATCCACGGCTGCCGGGTGTTCGTCGCGCCGATGATCGCGCACGGCGAGGGCGGCCAGATCGTCAACATCGCCTCCGCCGCGGCCTACCTGCCGACCCGCGCGCTGCCGGCGTACGCGACCACCAAATCGGCGGTGCTCACGCTCACCGAGTGCCTGCGCGCCGAGCTGGCCGAGCACGGCATCGGGGTGACGTGCGTCTGCCCGGGACTGGTGCACACCAACATCACCTCGACCACCCGGTTCGTCGGCACCGACGACGCCGAGCAGTCCCGGCGCCAGCGGGCGTCGCACGCGATGTACGGCCGGCGCAACTTCACCCCGGACCGGGCGGCGAAGGAGATCGTGCGCGCGGCCCGGCGCAACACCGCGCTGGCCCCGGTGACCCCGGAGGCGAAGATCGGGCTGGTGGCCTCCCGGCTCACCCCGGCGCTGCTGCGGACCGCGGCGAAGCACGAGGTGACGTTCTGATCTCGACCCCGCTTCCGCGCCGGCTCGACCCGGCCGCCCGGCGCGAGCAGCTGGTGCGCACCGCGCTGCGGCTGTTCGCCGACCAGCCGCCCGAGCTGGTCTCCCCGGACGACGTGGCGCGCGCCGCCGGGGTGTCCCGGGCGCTGTTCTACCGCTACTTCACCGGCGTCCACGAGCTGCGGGTGGCCGCGTTGCGGATCGTGGTGGCGGAGGTCGTCACCGCGCTCACCCCACCGGACGAGGGCACGCTGCTCGACCAGGTGCGGTTCGCGCTCAACGCGTTCCTCGGCTCCGCGCAGAACTACGCCAGCGCCTACGTGGCGTTGCTGCGCACCGGATCGGTGATCGCCACGGAGGAGACCAACGAGCTGGTCGACGGCGTCCGGCGGCAGGTGATGCGGATCGTCGTGCAGCGGTTGCGGGTCGGCGGCCCGCCCTCCCCGATGTTCGAGCTGACCCTGCGCTCCTGGTTCGCCGTGGTCGAGGTGTCCAGCGTGGCCTGGCTGACCGGCTCCAGCGGGCTGGCCCGCGAGCGGTTGGAGGCGTGGCTGGTCGACCAGCTGGTCGGCATGCTGGCCACCACCGCCCGGCACGACCCGACGACCGCCGCCGCATTGGCCGCCGCCACCGGGGGCTGACGGACCGCACGACCGCGTTCAGCTGAACGCGGTCAGGCCGTGACCAGGGTGACCGGCCGCTGGTGCCGCGCCCGGTGCACCGTGTCGACCAGGCCGGTGCACCGTGTCGACCAGGGTGGGCAGCGGCAGCGGGCGGCGCCGGGTGACCGTGACCGCCGCCGAGTTGGGCAACGGGACGAACGGGAAGCGGGTCTCGTTCTCGGCCAGCACGGCGGCGACCTCGGCGTGCCGGGCGAGCAGCGTGTGCGGGTCCTGCGACGGCGCGAGCAGCAGGAAGTCGCTCGGCGCCAGGTGAACGACCCGGTCGGTCGGGGTCGCCAGCTGCGCCAGGCTGGACCCGATGGTCCTGATCGCGGCGGACTCCGCGCGCTGGCCGTACCGCTGCCCGATCCCGTCCAGCTCGTGGAACCGCATCAGCATCAACCCCAGCGGCAACGTCCCGTCCCCGGACCCGGACAGCCACCGGCTGAGGTAGCGCCCGGTCGGCAGGCCGCTCCGGGCGTCCCGCTCGTGGCGCTCGTCCAGTTGCCGGTCGAGCTGGTTGCGCAACCGCCCCCGGGCGCGGTCGTGCCCGTCCAGCACGCCGAGCAGATGCGTCAGCGCGGCCTCCGGCCGGGCCTCGTCCAGCCACCCGCGCCCGCTGACCAGCCGACGAAGCGTGTCGTCCAACCGCCGCGACTCGGCTTCGGGTAGCCGCCCGGCCAGCGTCGTCCGCAGTCGCATCGCCTCCTGGTAGGCGTCCTCGCGGCGGAACGACCACCGGCCGGCGAACAACCGCCCGCCCTCCAGCGACACCGTGTCCGGATCGACCGATTCGGTGTCCAGCGCGACCACGGTGGCCCCCGAATGCGGGGTCAGCACCGTCACGCTCCATTCGGTCGCCAACTCCTCGTCGGCGCTCAGCAGTACGTGGCTGATCCCGGCGGGCAAGGCCGGCGGCAGGTCCTCCACCAGGCCGATCACGGTGACCGACGCCCGAGCGGCGATCCGCCGGTACATCTCCACCTCGCGCTCGAAGTAGGAGAGCTTCTGGAACATCGCGATTACCACGACCGGCTCGTCGGCCCGGGCGGAACCGACCGCGAACTGCTCGATCGCATGGGAGATCGTCACGAGCAGTCGCTTGGTCAGGGCAGAGGTCATGGAGGGTCAACGACCGATCACCGGTTTGGGTTATCCAGCCGCCCTACCATGTGGCGGGCGATTACGTTGTGTACGACACGCCGGACGTGCCGAAGTGCGCGGAGCGCGGCCCGCGCGGCAGGATGGTCCGTCGTGACCGAGAACTTCCCCCGCCGCCAGGCCCGCACCCGTCGCTTCACCCTCGGTGCCCCGCGCGGGTTCACCATCACCCCGGACGGCGCGCGGGTGCTGTTCCTGCGCAGCCGCGCCGGTACCGACCCGGTGACCTGCCTGTGGTCCTACGAGGTCCCGACCGGGCGGGAACGGCTGCTGGCCGACCCCCGGGCGCTCGGCGCCGACGAGGCGGACCTCCCGCCCGAGGAGCGGGCCCGCCGGGAACGCAGCCGCGAGCAGGCCGGTGGGATCGTCGGCTACCACACCGACCGCTCGGCCGAGGTGGTGGCGTTCACCCTGGCCGGGCAGCTGTACCTGATCGAACCCGTCCGGGACGGCGTCCGGCACGTCAGCACCCCCGGCGGCGTGGTCGACCCCCGGCCGGATCCGGCGGGCAGCCGGATCGCCTACTGCTCCGGCGGCGGGCTGTGGCTCTACGACCGGTCCACCGGCACCTCCACCGCGCTCGCCGAGCCGGAGTCCGACACCGTCCGGTACGGGCTGGCCGACTTCGTGGCCGCCGAGGAGATGGGCCGGATGCGCGGCTACTGGTGGGCGCCGGACAGCGGGGCGCTGCTGGTCGCCCGCACCGACGACGCCGCGGTGCGCCGCTGGTACGTGGCCGACCCGGCCAACCCCGAACGGCCCCCGACCGAGCTCGCCTACCCGGCCGCCGGCACCGCGAACGTGCTCACCGAGCTGTTCGTCTACCGCCAGGACGGCGCGCGCACCGCCGTGGCGTGGAATCCGGGCGGGGAGGAGTACCTGGTCGGCGCGCACTGGGACGCGCACGCGCTGCTGATCACCGTCCAACCCCGCGACCAGCGCGCCCTGCGGGTACTGGCCGTCGACCCGGTCACCGGCGTCACCACGGCCGTCGTGGAGAACACCGACGAGCACTGGGTGGACATCGTGCCCGGGGTACCCGCGCACCTCGGCGGCGGCGCGCTGGTGTGGACCCGGGACGCCGAGGACGCCAGGCGGCTGGTGGTGGACGGGCAGGACGTCACCCCGGCGTCGCTGCGGGTCCGTTCGGTGGCCGACCTGGACGGTGACACCGTGCTCTTCACCGCCAACGCCGACGCGGCTGACGTCACGTTATGGACCTGGTCGGCGGTCGACGGTGCGCGCCGGGTCAGCGACGCCGTCGGGGTGTTCGGCGGCCGTCGCCGCGCCGGGGTCACCGTGGTCGTCGGCAACCGACCGGACTCCGACGGGGCGACGGTCGAGATCCGCCGCGCCGACGGGTCGAGCGCACCCGCCGCCATCGGCTCGTACGCCGAGGCCCCCGGCCTGATCCCCCGGGTGCTGCCGGTGCGCACCGAGCCGCGCGGACCCCGGACGGCGGTGGTGCTGCCCACCGACCACACCCCGGGCACCCGGCTGCCGGTGCTGCTGGACCCCTACGGCGGCCCGCACGCCCAGCGCGTGCTGAACACCCGCGGTGCGTACCTGACCAGCCAGTGGTTCGCCGACCAGGGATTCGCGGTGGTGGTCGCGGACGGCCGGGGTACCCCCGGGCGGGGCCCGGCCTACGAGCGGGCGGTGGCCGGCGACCTGGCCGAGCCGGTGCTGCAGGATCAGGTGAGCGCGCTGCACGCGGCCGCCGCCGAGCACCCGGACCTCGACCTGGGCCGGGTGGGCATCCGCGGCTGGTCGTTCGGCGGCTATCTCGCGGCGCTGGCGGTGCTGCGCCGCCCGGAGGTGTTCCATGCGGCCGTGGCCGGCGCCCCGGTCACCGACTGGACGCTGTACGACACCCACTACACCGAGCGCTACCTGGGCCGACCGGACACGAACCCGGACGCCTACGCCCGGAGCTCGCTGATCGACGACGCGCCGAAGCTGACCCGCCCGCTGATGCTGATCCACGGCCTGGCCGACGACAACGTGGTGGCCGCGCACACCCTGCGGTTGTCCGGCGCGCTGCTGGCGGCCGGGCGCCGGCACACCGTGCTGCCGCTGTCCGGGGTCACACACATGACGCCGCAGGAGGAGGTCGCGGAGAATCTGCTGCTGCTCCAGGTCGACTTCCTGCGGTCCGCACTCAGCACCCACGAGCGCGCCGGCGCGCCCGGTGCCTGGTGAGCCAGGTCGTCGTCCCGGTGACCGCGAGCAGCACCGGGGCCAGCCCACGGTCGCGGTGGCCGGCCTGTACCGGGCGCCGCGCGTCCAACGCGCAGATCGCCGCTGCCTCTTCATGAGCGTGGCCACGGTGAAGTCGCACGTCTCACGGCTGCGGATGAAGCTCGAGCTGAACAACCGGGTCCAGGTGGCCCTGCTGGTGCTCGACGCCGGCCTGCGGTGAACACGCCCGGGCCCAGGCGGACAATGCCGTGGTGGGCACCCTCGGGCGGCGGGTCGGCGTCGCGGTGGCGCTGCTGTTCGCGGCGGTGCTGCTCACCGTCGGTGGGGGGCTGGCCCTGACCGGGCACCGCGTGGTCGGCGCGAGCATGCAGCCGGCGTTGACCGACGGGCAGTGGCTGGCCGCCAACCCGTTCGACCGGGTCCCCGGCCGGTTCGACGTGGTGCTGCTCGATCCGTCCGCGTTGCCGTCCGGAAACACCCATGGGCTGGTGAAGCGGGTGGTCGGGCTGCCCGGTGATCGGATCGAGATCGTCCGGAACGTCCGCGACGGGCAGCCCAGGGTGCGGGTGCTGCCGGCCGGCACCGCACGGTGGCTGCAGGTGCGCGCGGCGGCCGGCGATCCGGAGTGGCGGACCCGGGTGGAGTGCTGCGCTTCCGACGGGCGCACGTCGTCCGAGCCGGCGCCGGCCACCGTGCCGCCAGGACGCTTCTTCGTGCTGGGTGACAACTCGGACTCCTCGGTCGACTCACGTGGGTTCGGATTCACCGCGCCGAACGCGGTGCGCGCCACCGTGGTGGGCCGGCTCTGGCCGCCCGGCGCGCTGCCCGATCCCGGCTACCGCCTGGACCCGGCCGACCAGCGCTGATCGCGCCGCTCGCGACCTACGCCGTGGAGCGAGCGCTGAACGCAGCTGGAACGACGACGGCACGCTCACCGTCCGCGCCCGGCTGACCGCGGAACAGGGCGCGGCCCTCGTGGCCGCCGTGCAGGCCGCCGAACGGCGTTCGCGGCTTGCCGGGGACGGGAGGCAACATGGCGACGGCTCGGTTGGGAGCACCAGCGATGACTTCGAGGCGTCTCCGGGCGGGCTCCACCACGATCCCGGCGCGCGCCCGGGAGACTGGCCTGAACCGCGTTCAGCTGAACGTCTCGATGGGCCCGGTGCACTGCCGGGCGGCGGGTCGGGGGACTGGGCGGGCGCCCGGCGGGCCGACGCGTTGGCCGCGGGATCGAGCTGTGGTTCCGCCGGCCCGACGGCACCCCGATCCCGCTGACCGGTGGTCCCACCGGGGGTGACGTCCGCCGTCTGGCTGGCGCGCACACCGAGGAGATCACCGACCAGACCATCACGCCGACCTGGAGCGGTGAGCCGTTGGACGTGTCCGCGGCGCTGCTGACGCTGCTGCCCCGGTCGGAGGCGACGCGCGCCGCGTAGTCCGGCGGCCCGTCGCCGGGCTGGTTCCCCGGTTGCGTGCTCAGCCTGGTGACCGGGTGGTAGGCCGAGGTCGGGCTAGCGGTGAGGTTCGACGACGAACACCGACGACTCGCCGGCGCCGGGGTGCAGAAACAGCCGGCCGGCCAGGAATTGGGTCAGCGCGGGCCCGGCGTGCAGCCCGGCGTCGATGAGCTTCGGCAGCTTGCGGTACGGCACGTTCCACAGCCCGTCGCTGCCCTCCCGGCACACGGTGAAGCCGTGCTCGACGAGCACCTCGCGCCACCGGTCGTGCGGCTTGAGGTTGATGTGCGTGGGGTCGGAGAAACCTGCCCAGGCATCGCCGGTCAGCTCACGGGCCCGGCCGGCGGGGTCGGGCAGCACCACGAGCGCTCGGCCACCCGGGCGCAGGACCCGTCGCCAGGTGTCCAGCGCAGCGCTGACCTGCGGGTCGTCGAGGTGTTCGAGGACGTGGATCGCGGTCAGACCGCCGAAGTGGGCGTCCGGCAGCGCGGCCATGTCGGTGTATACCGGGCAGCCCGGTGCGGTCTGCCGGGCCCGGGCGGCGGAGAACTCCGAGACCTCGAACCCGGCCGCCCCTCCGCTGCCCGGATCGGCGGCGAGCGCGAGGCGGCGGACCAGGTGGCCGGTGCCGCAGCCGAAGTCCAGGTAGGGGCCGGGTCCGACGTAGCGGCGGACCAGCCGGACGTACCAGCGCAGCGCGGGCCGGTCGCCGATCTGGCCGTTGAACCGGTAGTAGTCCTCGTCGTTGGCGCCGGGCTGGGCCGCCGCCGCGCCGGGCTGGGCCGCCGCCGCGCCGGCTGCGGCCGGCTCCCCCGGGGTGGTCATCGGCGCGCGCTCTCGGCGGCGGCCTTGTCCATCAGGGCTTCGTAGGCGTCGAGCACGCCGTCCACCGAGAACGCCCGGTGCGCGGCACGGGCGCCGGCCGCCCGGTCCGGGGCATTGCCGATCAGCGACCGCAGCGCGGCGGTGATCGCCGCCGGGTCGGCCGGCGGGACCAGGGTGCCGAAACCGGTCTGCGCCACCGGCTGGCGGACCCCGGGGATGTCGCTGGCCAGCACCGGGACACCGGCCAGCATGGCCACCGCCTGGACGATGCCGAACGCCTCGAACGCGTTCACCGAGGGCAGGGTGAACACGTCCAGGGAGGCGTAGAAATCGCCGAGCCGCTCCTCCGGGACGAAACCCATCAGCCGGATCCGAGGGTCGTCGCCCATCGCCGCGCGCACCTGCTCCACCACGCTGCCCCCGGCCACCGAGGCGTAGTCGCCGCCGATCAGCAGCCTCGCGTCCGGGTCGGGCAGCGCCCGGAAGCCGCGGACCAGGTACTCCAGGCCCTTCTCCCGCACGATCCGGCCGAGGAAGCCGATGTGCGGCCCGTCGGTCTCCCGGTAGCTGGGCACGCCGGTCGGCACCTCGCGGCACGGCGGCGGGATGACCACCATCGAGGGCTCGATGGCCGGCCACATCCGGCTGTGCCGGGCGTAGTCCTCGCTGGTCACCGAGACCGCGGCGGCGACGCGCATGGCGGCCCGGTTGGACGCGTCGACCACCCGCTGCTGGACCGCGTTGATCGCGCCGGGCGGCAGCGTCACGTCGCAGTGGTAGGTGACCACCAGCGGGCAGCGGGCACCCCGGGAGATCGGGGCAGCCTCCAGCAGCGGCAGGTGCAGCGAGCCGACCCGGGCCCGGGCCATCTCCCGGCACGCGGTGGCCACGAACGCCGGGCTGATCACGCCGCGGCCGATCCGGGCGAGTACCGGCGCGCGCAGCACCCGCACCCCGCCGATGGTCTCCTCGCCGGGCAGTGACCGCTCGAACCGGGAGGTCACCACGGTGACCGCCCGGCCGCGCGCGGCCAGGCCCTCGGCGATGTCCCGGGCCATGTTGGTCAGCCCGGAGACGTACGGGTCGTAGTAGGTCAGCGCGATCACGAGATCGGGCCGGACCGGGGGATCAGCGGGCACCCTGCAACTCCGGTGTCGGTCGTCGGGTGAGCACCAGCGAAGCGCTCACCAGCCAGGCCATCAGCGACCCGGCGAGAAATCCCAGTTCGGCGCGCAGCAGCAGGTCGGGTACCACCGCCGCGACCAGCGCACCGGCCAGCACCCCGGACAGCCAGCTCCAGGCGACGTCGCGGTGCCGGGCTGCGGCCACCAGCACCTGGGTGACGATCACCAGCCCGACGTAGACGGCCACCCCGAGCGCGAGCAACGCCATGTGACCGCCGGCGAGCACATAGTCCTCGCCGAAGATCAGCGCAACCAGCGACGGCCCGGCGGTCAGCCCGAGCGTCACCGCCGCCAGGCCCAGCACCAGTACCGCCGCGCCGAGCCGGGCCATCACCCGGCGCAGCGCGCCCAGCTCGCCGGCGTGCAACATCCCGGTCAGCGTGGGCAGCAGCGCGGTCTGCAGCGGCACCACCAGGAACAGCGGCACCCGGGTGAGGGTGAACGCGGCGACGAACTGACCGGCCAGGGTGGCCTCCTCCGGCGTCGAGGCCAGCGCCGGCACCAGCACCGGTGGCCCGTTGAGCAGCAGTTGCGCGCACAGCGAGCCGAGCAGCAGCGGGGCCACCGCGCTGGCCACCCGTGCCGGCGTCACCACGCCCGGACCCAGCGGCGGCACCAGACCGGGCCGTACCCGGCGGCGCAGCAGCGCGACCAGGGTCGGGGCGTGGGCGATCGCGATGGCTGCGGTGAGGGTCCAGGCGAACTCCGCGCTGTCCGGCTCGGCGACCATCAGCGACACGGTGACCGCCAGCGACACCCGCAGCACCGCGTCGAACAGGGTCAGCGCGGCGTGGTGGCGCAACCGGTCCAGCCCGATCAGCGCGCCGCGGACCACGAACTGGCCGGCCGAGACCAGGCACAGCACGCCGAGCGCGAGCAGCGTGCCGATACTCCCGCCGAACGCCTTGAGCAGCAGCGGTGCGGCCAGGGCGAGCGCGCCGAGCTGCAGCACCGCCATGCCCAGCGCGGTGAGCATCGCCGAGCGCAGCGTCCGACCGGGCCGGCCCGGGGTCTGCTGCAGCCGGGCGGTCTCCTGCTCGATCGGCAGGAACACCCCGAACCCGACGACCAGGGCCACCGACCAGAACGCGCCGAAGTGGGCGTACTCGGCGGCCGGCAGCTCCCGGGCGACCAGCGCCAGGTAGACGTTCACCAGCAGCCCGGAGGCCAGGATGCCCAGGCCGACCAGGCCGACCAGGCCGAAGGGTCGGGCCCGCGCAACGGTGATCGCGGTCAGAGCTGGGACCTCCGTCGGTTTGGTCGGGTGATCTGGTGCGGGTACTGGATTATGCCGGGGCCACTTCGGGCCGGACGTCATGGGCCGGGGATCACCGAAGGTCGTGTCCCCCCGCCCGCTGCTCGGCCCGCCTCGGTGTTGTCTGCTCGGCCCGCCTCGGTGTTGTCTGCTCGGCCCGCCTCGGTGACATACAGGTAGCTGCGCCAGCGGGGTCCCGCGCTGGTGTCGGGCTCGATCGCCACCGTGCGCCCGCCGGCCGCCGCGACCAGCGCGGTCACCGTGGTCGGCGGGGTACCGTGCATCTGCATGCCCTTGCGCAACCGGTCGAGCACCGGTGCGGGCAGCCGCCGTAGCAGGGCGCCGACCAGCCCGCCGGCCGGCTCGGCGGGCAGTTGGAACACCACCAGCCCGCCGGGCGTGGTGACCCGCAGGAACTCGCGCAGGTAGCCCAGCGCGAGGTCCGGTGGCATGTGCTGCAGCACCCGGCAGGTGTAGACCAGGTCGACCGAGTCGTCGGCGACCCCGGCCAGGGCGGTGCCGGTGTTGTGCCGGAACTCGCACCGGGCGGCCAGTTCGGGCCGCCCGCCGACCAGCCGTCGGGCGGTGTCCAGCATGGACGGGGAGATGTCCACCCCGAGGACCCGCTCGAACCCGGCGGCGGCCAGCGCGGCGCTGAGCCGACCGGGACCGCAGCCGAAGTCCAGCGCGGTGCCCCGCCGAGCGGGTACCCCCAGCTCGCCGAGCCGGGCCAGCACCGCGTCGACCTCCACCCGGCCGGTGGCCAGGAAGTCCGCCGGCGTCCACCCGGTGCCCCCGCCCCCGGCCGCCTTGCCGCGCAGGGTCAGCGCCGCCCACATCGGGTCCCGCCGGCCCAGCTCGGTCCACCGCTCGCTGACCGCGCCCAGGTCCGCTCCGTCGGCGTGCGCTGGACCGCGCTGGGTCGGCGAGGTGCTCATGCGGCCCTACGGTATCGGCCCGGCCGAGGCCCGCCGTCAGGCACCGGCCGGGCCACTGGCATTTTTGGTGGGTGTCCTTCGAGGTCGGTGGCCGGCCGTCACGAGCGCTGGTGCGCGGCGCGGGAGTCTGCGCGCTGTTGTCGGTCGTGCTCGCGGTGCTGCTGCCGCTGGCTCCGGTGCTGGTCAACGAGCCGACCGTGCGCTGGCCGACCGACCCGACCCGGCCGGCCTCGACGCTGCTCACCGTCACCGCCTACCGCCCGGTCGAGGTCGACGTCCGGTTCAGCTGCCGGACCGCCCGCGCCGCGGCGCAGACCGACTTCGTGGCAACCGTGGTCAGCACGGTCAACCCGATCCTGCCCGAGGTCGCCCACCTGGGTCTGATCGCGAGGATGCAGCGCGGCGAGCTCACCGTGGAGGCGGTCGGCACCCGCCTGGTCCGCGAGCCGCTGCCCGACGGCGACTGCCAGTACCGGGTGCGCGGCGATGCGGTCAGCGGGCTGGCGCTGGAGCGCGACGGGGTGGAGCTGGGCCGGGGCCCGCCCGGGGTGATGCCCGACGTGGACCTGCTGGTCACCTCGGTGGCGTCGCTGCCGGACGCGACCGACGCCGACCTCGCGGTCACCTTGCGGTTGGACGACGAATTCGCCACCACCCCGACCGGCTTCAAGTCGGTGCTCGCCACGCTGTTGGTGCTCGCGCTGCTGGCGGTGGCCCTGGCGCTGGCGTTGCTGGACCGCGCGGTGCCCCGGGTGCCCGGGCTGCGCCGGCCGCCCCGGCCGCACCCGGCCGACGCGGGGGTGGTGCTGGCGATGTCCGGCTGGCTGTTGCTGGCCCCGAGCACCGACGACGACGGCTACTACGCGGCGATGGCCGCCAACTCCCGGGAGTCCGGGTTCGTCGGCAACTACTACCAGCTCTACGACCAGAGCTTCACCCCGATCACCTGGTTCTACCAGCTGCTCGGCTGGTGGCAGACGGTCGCCGGCACCGCCCCGGTCGCCCAGCGGGTGCTCGCGCTGGTCGCCGGACTGCTCACCTGGTTCGTGCTGCGGGCGCTGGTGTCCTCCGCGCTGCGCCACCGGGGTCCCGGCGACCCGGCCGCCGGTCCGATGGTGCGGATGCTGGCCCCGGGGGTGGCGGCGGTGACCTTCCTGGCCTGGTGGCTGCCGCAGAACATGGGCGTGCGCCCGGAGAGCGCGGTGGCGCTGCTGACGTTGGCCGGGCTGCTCGCGGTGTGGGTGGCGATCCGCCGCCAGCGACTGCTCGCCGCGTGGGCGGCGTGCGCGGCGGCCGGACTCGCGCTGGCCACCCACACCACCGGCTTCGTCGGGCTGGCGCCGCTGCTGGCCGCCGCCGGCGGGTTGTGGGCGCTGGTCCGGGTGCACAGCTGGGAGCGGACCGCGGCGCGCGCGCTGGCCGTGCTGTCCGGCGGGACCACCGCGGCGCTGGCCGGGTTCGCCGACGGGTCACTGCGCGACTTCGTGCGCGCCCAGCAGATCTTCCTGGACATGCAGCACCGGGAGTACTGGTACACCGAGCACCTGCGCTGGTTCTTCCTGCTCAGCGACGCCCCGATGGGTAACTACGCCAAGCGGGTCGCGGTGCTGGTCGCGGTGGTCGGGCTGATCTGGTTCCTGGTGCTCGCCGCCGCCGGGCGGGCCCGGGGCGAGCCGTTGCCGCCGGCCACCCGGTTGGCCGGCTGGTCGCTGATCGCGGGTTTCCTGCTGCTGTGGCTCACCCCGTCCAAGTGGACCCACCACTTCGGCGCCCTCGCGGGTGTCGGGCCGGTGTTCCTGACTCTGTTGCTGGTGGCGTTGGTGCCGCTCGGGCGCCGCGCGCTGGGTGGCGCCCGGATGCCGGTGGCGGTGCTCGCCGGGGCCGGCGGGTCGATGCTGATCGCGTTCCTGCTCGCTGGCCGGGGCCACAATTCCTGGCCGTACGCCTGGATGTACGGCTTCCCGGACCCGAACAGCGCCCCGGACAGCGGACCGTTCGTGTTCAGCTCGCCGGTCAGCTGGTTGGTCGTGCTCGGTGGGTGCGTCGCACTGGGCTGGGTGTGGACGCTGCTGCCGCGCTCGGAGGGCGGGAGCGGGGACCGGCGCGGGTCGGCGGTGTTGCGCGGGCTGGCGCTGTTCGTGGTCGCCGGTCTGGCGCTCAACATCGCCTACCTGCTGGGCTCGTTCACCCTGGCCGCGCGGAACACCGCCGACTCCTGGTCGTTGTGGGCCGCCGACGCGGCCGACCCCGCCGCGAGCCGGTGCGGCGCGTCGGACGCGGTGAGCGTGTTCGACCCGTACGCGGCCATCGAGCTGCCGGAGATCGACGGGACCGCCGCCCCCGTGCACGACGCCGGTCCGCCCACCGGGAGCGGCGGTGCCCTCGCCGGGGACGGCACATCTCCGGCCCGGGGCGGGGATGTGCCGTCCGACCGCGACGGAGGAGCCGCCCAGGATGGCGGGGAGTCCAGCGGGTTCGAGCGCGCCGGGGGCTACTACCTCGGCAACCAGCCCCCGGTCCCGCTCGGCACCGGCGCGGCCAGCACCGTCTGGGGCAGCCTGCTGCCGGTCGACGGCAAGACCCCGGACCGCAACGTCGCCGAGATGCGCAGTCCGTGGTTCGAGCTGCCCGCAGGCCTGGCCACCGACCAGGAGGTCGCAGTGCTGGTGGCCGGCTCGCCCGGTGAGGACAACTCGCTGCGCGCGGAGTACCTCGACCTGGACGCCCCGGGCGCCGACCCGTACGAGCGTGACGCCGACCGTCGCGCCCGTCCCGGCCGGGTCGCCGAGCGGCCCGGGCTGACCACCGTCCCGCTCGACGACGGCGGCCGGGACCCGCGTTGGCGCAGCGTCACGCTCGAACCGCCGGCCGAGGCCGAGCTGGTGCGGCTGCACGCGGTGGACAACAGTGCCGGACCCGGTGGCTGGCTGGCCTTCGCCGCGCCCGCGGTGCAGCCGCTGGTACCGCTGCGCGAGTTGCTGGACACCCGGTTGCCGGCCG
>JAJCYC010000220.1 GCA_029263115.1 Pseudonocardia sp.
GCGATCAACGGAAAGCGCGACCAGCTGGTCGGGCTCAAGGAGAACGTCATCATCGGCAAGCTGATCCCGGCCGGTACCGGTATCAACCGGTACAGCAAGATCGAGGTGCAGCCCACCGAGGAGGCCCGCGCGGCCGCCTACGCCCTGCCGAACTACGACGACGGGTACTACGCCCCCGACGTGTTCGGTACCGGCACCGGTGCCGCCGTGCCGCTGGACGACTACGACTTCGGCAGGGACTACCGGTGACACCGGCGCAAGCCCGCTGAAGTTCGGTCCCGGGACGGGGCCGGGGACCGCTCTCCCGCGGCGGTCCCCGGCCCCGTCGGTATGTCGGCCGGCGCCGCACGGATCAGAGCAGCAGCGGGACCACGGTGACACCCGCCAGGCCCGGACCATCCCCTCCCGGCGCGCCATGGCGCATCCCCCTACCTTGGCTGCGGCCCGCGGGCGGGCGCCCACGTCGCAGGTCCCTCGAGTTCGGCCATGACCTCCGGATGACCGTAGGGTGCGGGCATGGGTGCTGGGCTTCCGCACGCGCTGCGCGACCGGGACGCCTTCGACGCGGCGTTGGGCGGGCGCGGACCGGCGGTGTTCCTGGACTACGACGGGGTGCTCAGCCCGATCGTCGACGACCCCGACGCCGCGGTGATGAGCCCGGACATGGGCCGGGTGCTCGGCGAGCTCGCCGACCGGTGCCCGGTATGCGTGGTCAGCGGCCGCGACCGGCCCGTGGTGCAGCGGCTGATGGGGCGCGACGACCTGGTGGTGGCCGGCAGCCACGGCTTCGACATCTGGCACCCCGAGCGGGGCACCCTCGAGCACGAGGCGGCGTCCGGGTACGAGGATCTGGTCGCCGAGGTCACCGCGCAGCTGCGCGCCGAGGTAGGCCGGCACCAGGGGGTGCTCGTGGAGCCCAAGCGGGCCTCGGTCGCGGTACACCACCGGCTGGCCGCGCCACACGCCCGGGCCGAGGTGGAGGCGTTGGTCGGCCGGCTGTTGGCCGAGCGGCCGGACGAGCTGAAGGTCACCCCGGGGAAGATGGTCTACGAGCTGCAGCCCAAGCTGGACTGGCACAAGGGCGCCGCTGTCCGCCACCTGCTGGACGTCCTCGGGTTGTCCGGACCGGACACGGTGCCGCTCTACCTCGGCGACGACGTGACCGACGAGGACGCCTTCCGCGCCCTGCACGGCCTGGGGGTGGGGGTGTACGTGGGCGACCCGGCGGCGCTCGACCGGGAGACCCGCGCGGACTTCCAGGTGGACGACGTCGACCAGGTGCGGGAGCTGCTGGACTCCCTGGCCCGCTGACCGACCCGTCGTCGGCCGGGCGCTCCCGCCGGCTGGTCACCGCATGGTCAGCCGGAGCGGGTGTCCGGGCGCGGCGCCCACCTGGCAGGCTGCTCGGGTGAGCTTCCAGGGGGCGATCTTCGATGTCGACGGGGTGCTCGTCGACTCTCCGCACGAACGCGCGTGGCGGGACGCGCTGCGAGAGCTGATGGAGGGCCCGTGGGCGGACGTCGCCGGGGGCACCTCGTGGGCGCCGGAACTCTTCACCTCCCGGGTCTACCAGGAGCGGCTGTCCGGACGGCCGCGCGGTGACGGTGCCCGGGCGGCGCTGGAGTATTTCGGGGTGCCCGACCTCGAGGCCCGCACAGAGGAGTACGGGGCGCGCAAGCAGGCGATGGTGGTCCGGCTGATCGAGGAAGGCGAGTTCACCGCATTCGACGACGCGTTGGGTTTCGTGCTCGCGGTCAAGGGGTCCGGCATCCGCATCGCCGCCGCGTCGTCGTCGAAGAACGCCGGTCTGCTGCTGGGCAAGATCCGGCTGGACGAGTTCGCCGAGCGCAGCACCCGGGACTGGGACGTCCGCCCCGGGCTCACCCTGCGGGAGGTGTTCGACGCCGACACGTCCGGGCGGGAGTTCGCGCACGGCAAGCCGGCTCCGGACATCTTCCTCGCCGCCGCCGCCGAGCTGGACGCGGCGCCCGAGACCTGCTTCGTGGTGGAGGACGCCGCGAGCGGGGTGCGGGCGGCGAAGGCCGGCGGGATGGCGGCCATCGGCCTGGCCCGGCACGACGACGCGCACCTGCTCGAGGCCGAGCGGGCCGATCTGGTGGTGACCACGCTGGACGCCGTCGACCTCGGCGCATTGGCGGACGGGCAGCTGCGGGAGGGCTGATCCCACCGGTGACCGGGCGCCCGACTGGGCCGAACCGGTGACCACCGACGACCGACCGGCGCACCGGCGGCGCCGATCACAGCACAGCGTCACCGCCGCGCCGGGTGCGTCCGCACCGGCCGACGTGTACGGCGGACCGCTGAGCAGGCCCCGACACAGCCGGAATCGCCGGTCGGGCACGCGGGAGGTCCCGGGTCCTTGCGGAGCGCGGCGCGTTCGGGCACCCTGCCAGGGAGGACCCCGAGATGGCTGCCGGTCGTCTGGCCAGGCATCGGGACGACCCGCGTACCGACCCGTTTTGACCCTCTCGAAACGGGCCGGGTATCCTTCGCGGTAGTGCCCGGCCATGTCGGGTCACGCCGCGTGTCCGGCACCGCGTCGCCCGCCCTCGTGCGGGCCCGCCGCCACGGAATCGCGGGTCACCCCGGAAACGTTGCAGCTGTGCCCCAGGGCCGGCGGCGGCAGGTCCCGGAGGCGACACGCCCGACCTCGGGGGACGGATGTCCCCCGCGTCCGGGCGCGGTTCCACCACACGCAGCACCGCAGGAAACAGCACGACCACGCATGCCACGCAGTGACACAAGCCAGACACACAAGCCACGAGCACCACCGCCGACGGGAAGAAGTAGCCGGTTCATGCCCACGATCCAGCCGCGGGTCCGCAAGGGACGCGAGGACACGGTCACCAAGACCAAGACCGCCGCGCTGAAGGGGAGCCCCCAGCGTCGCGGAGTCTGCACCCGCGTTTACACCACGACGCCGAAGAAGCCGAACTCGGCGTTGCGCAAGGTCGCCCGTGTCCGGCTCAGCAGCCAGATCGAGGTCACCGCCTACATCCCCGGTGAGGGCCACAACCTGCAGGAGCACTCCATCGTGCTGGTGCGCGGTGGCCGGGTGAAGGACCTCCCCGGCGTCCGTTACAAGATCATTCGCGGTTCGCTGGACACCCAGGGCGTCCGCAACCGCAAGCAGGCCCGCAGCCGTTACGGCGCGAAGAAGGAGAAGAGCTGACATGCCGCGCAAAGGTCCCGCGCCGAAGCGCCCGCTGGTGTCCGACCCGGTGTACGGCTCCCCGCTGGTCACCCAGCTGGTGAACAAGGTGCTGGTGGACGGCAAGAAGTCGATCGCCGAGCGCATCGTGTACGCGGCCATGGAGGGCTGCCGGGACAAGACCGGCACCGACCCGGTCGTCACGCTCAAGCGCGCGCTGGACAACGTCAAGCCCGCCCTCGAGGTGCGCAGCCGCCGGGTCGGTGGCGCCACCTACCAGGTTCCGGTCGAGGTCCGCCCGGTCCGGCAGACCACGCTGGGCCTGCGCTGGCTGGTGACGTTCGCCAAGGCACGC
>JAJCYC010000221.1 GCA_029263115.1 Pseudonocardia sp.
CGCCAGGAGTTCCCCGAGGACTCGTTCCAGATCCTGCGCCGGGCCGGCTTCACCGGGCTGACCGTGCCGGTCGAGTACGGCGGCCAGGGCCTGGGGGTCTTCGAGGCGTGTCTGGTGCTCGAGGAGCTCGCGGCCGGCTGCATGGCCAGCGCGATGTCGATCCAGATGCAGGTCAACGGCCCGCCCCGGGTCATCGCACGGCTGGGTACCGAGGAGCACAAGAAGAAGTACCTGACCGAGGTCGCCGACGGCTCCACCCGGTTCTCCATCGCGATGACCGAGCCGCAGGCCGGTTCCGACGGCACCGCACTGGCCACCACACTGTCCCCGGACGGCGACGGGTTCCGGTTGAACGGGACCAAGTGCCACATCACCGGCGCGGCCAGCGCGCACGCCTTCCTGGTCTTCTGCCGGGCCGAGGACACCACGGGGCCGGACGGGATCGGCGCGGTCCTGGTGCACGCCGGCGTCGAGGGTCTCGGGCCGATCGAGACCGAGGAGAAGATGGGTGGCCGCGGCGTCGCCGAGGGCATCATGCACTTCGAGAACACCCCGGTGCGGGCCGACCAGGTGCTGATGAAGCCGGTCAAGGGCTCCAAGGAGGGTGCAGCCTTCCTGGTACGCCAGTTCAACCCGGAACGCTGCGGCAACGCCGCGATGTCGGTCGGGGTGGCACGCGCCGCGCTGGAGGACGCCATCGCGTACGTCAAGCAGCGCGAGCAGTTCGGCCGCTCCATCCTGGAGTTCCAGGGCATCCAGTGGAAGATCGCCGACATGGCTACCGAGCTGGATGCGGCCCGGCTGCTGCTGTGGCGCGCGGCGCGCACGGACATCGACGGTTTCCCCGGGATGAAGGAGACGCTGATGGCCAAGCTGTTCGCGAACGAGATGGCGGTGCGGGTCTGCAACGAGGCCATCCAACTGCTCGGGCACAAGGGATATCTGACCCGCTACCCGATGGAGCGCTACTTCCGCGACGCCCGCGGCCTGGGCATCGGCGGCGGCACCACCGAGATCCTGCGCAACATGATCTCCGGCGAGGTCACCGGCGTCCGCGTCAGCCAGCGGAGGCGCTGAGGTGGACCTGTCCCTGACACCGGAGGCCGAGCGCTACGGCGAGGGCCTGCGAGCCTGGGTGGAGGACAACCTGCCCCAGGAGTGGCGGGACGTCCCGCTGGGCACCGGAAACGACGACGACTACGTCGCCATGCGACGGACGTGGGGGCGGCAGCTGGCCGAGGCGGGCTGGATGGCGCCGCACTGGCCCGTCGAGTACGGCGGCCGGGGTCTCGGGGTGGACGCCCAGCTGGCCTACCTCGACGTGATGGTCGGCTCGGGCGCGCCGGAGCCGATGAACACCAACGGCCTCAACATCTTCGCACCGGCCCTGATGCAGTTCGGCAGCCCGGCGCAGAAGGAGCGCTACCTGGCCCCGATGGTCGCCCACGAGGAGGTGTGGTGCCAGGGCTTCTCCGAGCCGCAGGCAGGATCGGACCTCGGTGGCCTGTCCACCCGGGCGGTGCCCGACGGCGACCGGCTCATCGTCAGCGGGCAGAAGGTGTGGACGTCCTACGCGCACTTCGCCCAGCTCTGCTACCTGATGGTGCGGGTGCCCGGTGAGTCGGGTGGGGTCACCATGGTGGTGCTGCACATGGACCGGCCCGGGGTGACCGTGCGGCCATTGCGCAACAGCACCGGTAGCAGCGAGTTCTGCGAGGTCTTCCTCGACGACGTGGTGGTCGACGTGGACGACATCGTCGGTGAGATCGGTGGGGGTTGGCGGGCGGCGACCTTCGCCCTGGCCCGCGAGCGCTCCAGCGGGATGGCACAGCGCTCCCTGCAGATGGCCCGCGAGCTCGACAGGATGGTCGGCGCGTTGCGCGCCGAGGTACCCGACAGCACGCCGGAGACCGCCCTGGTCGATGCCTACGTGCGTAGCCGGGCGGTGGACAGCACCGTCCGTCGGGTGCTGGCGATGGCCGCCGACGGTCAGGAGCCGGGCATGCTCGCGCCCTGCGCCAAGATCCTCTGGAGCGAAGGGCACCAGGCCCAGCTCGGCACGCTGGTGGAACTGGCCGGCGCGCAGGTGAGCGCCGCCGGGCCGGGCTGGTCGGACTGGACGCGCGCCCTGCTGTTCTCCCGAGCCGAGACCATCTACGGCGGCACATCGGAGATCCAACGCAACCTGGTGGCCAAGGCCATGGGGTTGCCCAGCGACCGGGGACAGGGGTAATCCATGGACTACCGCATCGACGACTCGGCCCAGGCGATGTACACCTCGCTGGTGGCGTTCCTCGGTGACCGGATGCCCGACCCGGCAGCCGAGCCCGACAAGCCCACCAGGGCAGCGGCGTGGCGCGAGCTGGTCGAGTCGGAGTGGTTGGAGCACTACGCCTCCTCGGTCGGTGACAAGGATCCCGAACCCGCGGACGTCGTCCACGGCCTGCACGTGGCGGAGGCTTTCGGCATGGTGCCGGTCACCGGCCCGGTGCACGTGGTCGCGGGCTACCTGCACCCGCTCGCCCGGATCGCCGGCCTCGACCGTCTGGCCGAGTCGCTGCGCGCCGGCGACCCGGTGGCCGCAGTGCTGCCCACGATCGACACCTCGGCAGCTCCACACTGGCGGCAGGTTCGCCTGCCGGTGGTCCGCGACGGCGACGAGCTGACCGTGAGCGGCCGGCTCGACTCGGTCACCTCAGCCGCCGACGCCTCGACCCTGGTGATACCGGTGGACATCGAGGGTCGGCCCGCGCTCGCCTCGGTGGATCTGGGCCTTCCCGGCGTCGAGGTCGGGCCGGCGGCCGGGGTGGACGTACGCCGCCCCGTCGCCCCGGTGTCGCTGAGCCGGGTCGTCCTGCGCCCCGACGCGGTGCACACCCCGGGCGACGGCTCCGAGCTGCTCGATGCCGAGCACCGGGCCGGCATCGCGCTCAGCCTGTTCCTCGATGCCGAGGCGGTCGGCGGGTCGAGCGCCGTGCTGTCCCGGTCGGTCGAGTACTGCACCGGCCGCGTCCAGTTCGGCCGACCGATCGGGTCGTTCCAGGCGGTACGGCACAAGCTTGCCGACGCCGCGGTCCGAACCGAGGGTGCCCGGTCACTGGTCCAGCGGACCGGGTGGGACGTCGCCTCCGGGGCGCCCGGCGCGCTGGTCGACGTGCTGGCCAGCCGGCTCTGGTGCTCGGGCACCTACCTCGCGGTCTGCGAGGCAGGCGTCCAGGTGCACGGCGGAATGGGGTTCACCTGGGAACAACGGGTGCATCTGTGGCACCGGGCCGCGATCGCCGGCCGGGGTCTGCACACCGACCGGGCCGCCGCGCGGGCCGGCGTCGCCGCGCACCTGCGCGGCACCCCGGCCGAGCCGGTGGGTACGGGCCGATGAGCGAAGAGAACGGCGGACCCACGGCCGCGGAACCGGTCGTGTTGGTCAGCCACCCGGAACCGGGCGTCACCCTGATCACCCTCAACCGGCCCGAGGTGCGCAACGCCATCGGCTGGGAGAGCTGGCGGGCGCTGGCCACGACGCTGGTCGATATCAACGCCGACGACGGCTGTCGCGCGGTGGTACTGACCGGTGCGGGCGGCAGCTTCTGCGCGGGCGGCGACATCAAGTCCTCACCGTCGGCCGGCAGCGGTATCGGAGCGCCGGCCGCGCGGCTGCTGGTGGCCCAGCGGATGCTGCGGGATCTGCTCACCCTGCCCAAGCCGGTCGTCGCCGCCGTCGAGGGCTCCGCGATGGGTGCGGGCTGGTCGATGGCGCTGTGCTGCGACCTCATCGTGGCGTCGAACACCGCCGTGTTCGGTGCACCGTTCGTGCTGCGTGGGCTGGTGCCCGACGGAGGCGCCGCCTGGTTCCTGACCAGGGCACTCGGTCGGCACCGCGCAGGTGAGCTGCTGCTGACCGGCGGCCGGATGACCGCCCCGCAGGCCGCCCAGGAAGGTCTGGTCACCACGCTCACCGAGCCGGGCGCGGCGCTGACCGCCGCCACCGAGCAGGCGGTCCGGATAGCCAGGGGCGCTCCCGAGGCGACCCGGCTGACCAAGGGGATGATCCGCGCGGCGCAGGACCTGTCGCTGGAGCGCTTCCTCGAGGTGGAGTGGCTCTCGGCGACCCTCGACATCACCGGGCCGGACGCCGCCGAGGGCCGGGCGGCTTTCGTGGAGAAGCGCGAGCCCGACTTCTCCACCCTGCGCAAGTCGCCCTGACCCGACCGGACGGGCCCGCCGGGCCCGCCGGCAGACAGCCAATCGATCCCCAACGACGGGAGCACATCATGTCAGTGTCCATCGATCTGAGCGGCCGGGTGGCGATTGTCACCGGGGGTGGCAGCGGCATCGGCAGGGAGACCTCCCAGCTGCTGGCCCGGGCAGGTGCGGCTGTCGCGGTGGGTGACAAGAACAAGGCCACCGCCCAGGAGACCGCCGAAATGATCAACAAGGCCGGCGGAAAGGCGATCGGGGTCGAGGTCGACGTGACCGAACCCGAGGCCGCTGCCGAAGCGGTGGAGAGCACCGTGCAGGCCTTCGGACCGGTGAGCATCCTGGTGAACAACGCCGCCGCCTGGACGGTAGGGCTGTTCAAGGACATCACCAAGGACGACTACGCGAACAAGGACATCGGGGTATCGCTGATCGGCACCATGGTGATGACCCGCGCGGTGTTCGACGTGATGCGGGAGAACGGGGGCGGCAGCATCGTGAACCTGATCTCCGACAGCGCCCGCGTCGGTGAGCCGTTCATGGTCGCCTACGGAGCCGCCAAAGGTGGAGTCATCTCCTTCACCAAGGGCTTCGCCAAGGAGGCCGCCCGCGCCAAGATCCGGGTCAACGCCGTGTCCCCGGGCACCACGAAGACCCCCGGCGCCAACCCGATCATCGACAAGTGGGGAGGCGAGGAGAAGCTGATGGCCGCCTACCCGCTGCGCCGGCTCGGCGAGCCGATCGACCAGGCCAATGCCATCCTGTTCTTCTGCTCCGACATGAGCTCGTGGGTGACCGGCCAGGTGCTGTCGGTCAACGGCGGCTACGCGATGGTCGGCTGAGGAGGAACACCGTGGACTTCGAGACCAACCCCGACCACGAGGCGCTGCGCCAGGGCGTGCGCGACGTGGTCGCCAAGTTCGACGACGAGTACTGGTCGGCCTGCGACCACGACCACCGGTTCCCGGACGACTTCTACCGGGCGCTCGCTGACGGTGGCTGGCTCGGCATCGCGATCCCCGAGGAGTACGGGGGTGGCGGGCAGGGCATCACCGAGGCGTCGCTGCTGCTGCAGACGATCGCCGAGTCGGGTGCGGCGATGAACGGGTGCAGCGCCATCCATCTGACGATCTTCGGGATGAACCCGGTGGTCAAGCACGGGGCGCCGGAGCTGCGCGACGAGCTGCTACCCAAGGTCGTCTCCGGCGAGATCCACGTGTCGTTCGGTGTCACCGAGCCCGACGCAGGCACCGACACGTCGCGGATCACCACCCGGGCCCGCCGGGACGGCGACGACTATGTGGTCAACGGCCGCAAGGTCTGGATCAGCAAAGCCCAGCAGGCCGACTACCTGCTGCTGCTGACCCGGACCACGCCACGCGAGGAGTGCGCCCGCCCGACCGAGGGGATGACGCTGTTCCTGACCCCGATGGACCGCTCGGCCATCGAGGTCCGGGAGATCCCCAAGATGGGGCGCAACGCGGTCAACTCCAACGCGCTGTTCATCGACGACCTGCGCATCCCGGCCAGGTACCGGCTCGGCGAGGAGGGCAAGGGCTTCAAGTACCTGCTCGACGGGCTGAACCCGGAGCGGATCCTGATCGCCCACGAGGCGATCGGACTCGGCCGGGCCGCAGTGCGCCGCGCCGTGGAGTACGCCAACCAGCGGGTGGTGTTCGACCGACCGATCGGCAAGAACCAGGGCATCGCGTTCCCGCTCGCCGAGGCCACCATGCGCCTGGACGCCGCCGAGCTGATGGCCCGTAAGGCCGCCTGGCTCTACGACAACGGCCGGCCGTGCGGACGCGAGTCGAACTCGGCGAAGTACCTCGCCTCGGACGCCGGATTCTTCGCCGCCGACCGTGCCGTGCAGACCCACGGCGGGTTCGGCTACGCCAACGAGTACCACGTGGAGCGGTACTTCCGCGAGGCCCGGCTGATGAAGATCGCCCCCATCTCCCAGGAGATGGTGCTCAACTACATCAGCGAGCATGTACTGGGTTTGCCCCGCTCGTACTGAGCATCCACTCGGTGGTGAGCGGCGCAGCCGCCACTGTCCGCCCGGCAGTGAGGAGATCCATGGGCGACCCGCTCGGCGGCCTCGGGCAGGTCCGCTCCATGTTGTTCGTGCCCGCGCACCGGCCGGAGATGGTCGCCAAGACGGTGCGCTGGCGACCGGACATCGTGGTGGTCGACCTCGAAGACGCCGTGCCCGTGTCGGAGAAGGAGTCGGCGCGCCACCTGGCGGTCACCGCGATCGGCGGGCTCGAACCGCCGCCGGGCACCACGGTGCTGCTGAGGGTCCATCCTGTGGGCAGCCCGTGGTTCCGCGAGGACATGGCCACCGCCGTCCGGTGCCGGGTCGGGGTGGTGCTGCCGAAGCTCGAACGGGTCGCGCAGCTCGACGAGCTGCGCGACCTGTTGGCCGAGGGTGGTCTGGCGGATGCGCCGATCTGCGGGGGCATCGAGACCGCGCGCGGTGTCGCGGACGCCCGCGAACTGCTGGCGGCGGGCGTGACCACCTGCTACTTCGGCGCCGAGGACCTGATCGGTGATCTGGGGGGGCGACGCACCGACGCCGGTCGCGAGGTGCTCTACGCGCGCAGCGCGGTGCTGCTGGCGGCCCGACTGGCCGAGATCCCGGCGATCGACCAGGCCGTGGTGGCGGTCCGCGACGACGACCGGTTCCTGGCCGATGCCACGGCCGGGCGCGAGCTCGGCTACCAGGGCAAGATCTGCGTGCACCCCAGGCAGGTGGAGTTGGCCCACCAGGTGTTCACGCCCTCCGAACAGGAGATCGAGCACGCGCGCGCGGTGCTGGCGGCCGGCGAGTCCGGGGCTGCGGTGCTCGAAGGTGAGATGATCGACGAGGTACACCTCCGTCTGGCGCGGGCGACGCTGGCGCGAGCCGGCACCTGACCGACCGGACCCACGAGACCACGAGGAGCTGACTGGTGAGCTTTGAGCTGGACGAGGAGCACGAGGACTTCCGCTCGAGCTGTCGCCGCTTCACCGACCGTGAGGTGCGGCCGGTGGTGGACGAGGCGGAGCGTCTCGGCCGGCCGCCCGAGGGCCTGATGAAGAAGATGGGCGCCGCCGGGCTGCTCGGGCTGGTCGCGCCGGTCGAGTACGGCGGCAGCGAGGGCGACGCGTTGACGGTGGCTCTGCTGGCCGAGGAACTGTCCAGGGCCAGCGGCGGAATCGCGGTGACGGCGCTGGTCAGCGCCTACATGGCCGGCACGCACATCGTCTACCACGGCAACGCCGAGCAGTGTAAGCGCTGGGCGCCCGGGATCATCGCCGGCGAGCTGATCGCCTCGATCGCGGTGACCGAGCCGGGCACCGGATCGGACGTCGCGGCGATCACCACCCGGGCGGAGGAGGTCGACGGCGGCTTCCGGATCAACGGTCGCAAGATGTTCATCACCAACGCCGGGTTCGCCGACGTGTTCGTGGTGGCCGCCCGGACCGGCGGCCCCGGCCACCGCGGTGTCACCACCTTCATCGTGGAGGCGGACAACCCCGGGCTCGAGCTGGGCCGGCCGTTGGCCAAGATGGGCTGGCACGGCTCCGACACCCGGGAGGTGGTGCTCAACGACTGCGTGGTGGCTCGGGATGCCGTCCTGGGTGACCTCAACCGCGGCTTCCACCAGATCATGGCGCGCTTCCAGCTGGAGCGGGTGGCGCTCGGGGCGATGGGCCTGGGGCACGCCGCGGAATGCCTGCAGCTGGCCGCCGAGTACGCCGGCATGCGGGAGGCCTTCGGCAGCCGGCTACTGGGGATGCAGACGATCCGCCACCGGCTCGCGATCATGTCGATCGAGCTCGACGCCGCCCGGCTGGTGACCTACCAGGCGGCCACCCGGCTGACTGCCGACCACCCCGGCGCCGGACACTCGGTCGCCGTCGCGAAGTACCACGCCGCGATCACCGCCAACCGGATCGTCGACGAGGCGGTACAGATCTTCGGCGGTGCCGGGTTCGTCGAGGAGAGCCCGGTGGCGCGGCACTACCGCGACGCCCGGATCCTGCGCATCGGTGGCGGAAC
>JAJCYC010000222.1 GCA_029263115.1 Pseudonocardia sp.
TACCTGCTGCACGCCTACTTCGGCCGCAACGGCCGCGAGGAGGCCGAGGCGCTGCTGCAGCGCAACTCCGGTGACCTCGACTCGCCGCGCATCCTGGGCGCGTTCAACGAGGAGACCCCGGACTGGCTGTCGTTCTTCATGTTCACCTACTTCACCGACCGGGACGGCAAGTACCAGCTCGGCACGCTGAAGGAGTCCGCGTTCGACCCGTTGAGCCGCACCTGTGAGTTCATGCTCAAGGAGGAGGCCCACCACATGTTCGTGGGCACCACCGGGGTGGACCGGGTGGTCACCCGCACCGCGGAGCTGATGCACGAGCACGACAGCGAGGAGGTCGCCACGCACGGGGGCATCCCGCTGGACCTGATCCAGCGCTACATCAACTTCCACTACTCGGTGAGCCTGGACCTGTTCGGTTCCGAGCAGTCCACCAACGCGGCGAACTACTTCACCGCCGGCCTGAAGGGCCGCTGGCAGGAGGAGCGGCGCAAGGACGACCACGTGCTCACCGACGACTCGGCCGCGCTCGACGTGGTCCGTGACGGCGCCCTGACCACCGACGAGGTGCCCGCCCTGCTCGCGCTGAACCAGGACCTGCGCGGTGAGTACGTCAACGACTGCCAGAGCGGCCTCAAGCGGTGGAACCGGATCCTGGAGCGGGCCGGCATCGAGCGGCGGCTGAGCCTGCCGCACACCGGCTTCAACCGGGAGGTGGGACTGTTCGCCGAGCACCACATCACCCCGTCCGGCGAGCTGGTCGCCGCCGACGCCTGGGCCGCGAAGCGGGAAACCTGGCTGCCCAGCGAGTCCGACAAGGCGCACGTCCGCTCGCTGATGCGCCCGGTGTACGAGCCGGGCAGGATCGCCGGCTGGATCGCCCCGCCGAGCAACGGCATCAACGGCCGGCCGGTCGACTTCGAATACGTACACCTGCCCTGAGCCCCCGGTGCACCGGCCAGGTGCGGCGCCGGTGGCGGATACCGCGTCGATACTGTGCGGGGATGAGTGACGCAGGGGCGAACCACGCCACCCCCGACACGTCTGCGGCAGGCTCCACCGCCCGCGCGTCGGTGACCGTGGCGGTGTGGACGCTGGTCAGCCGGCTGACCGGCCTGCTGCGCATCGTGGTGATCGGCGCGGTGCTCGGTCCGACGTTCTTCGCCAACTCGTTCCTGGCGGCGAACACCGTGCCCAACCAGGTCTACACGGTGATCGCCGGGCCGATCCTGGCCCTGGTCGTGGTGCCGGCGCTGGTGCGGGAGCTCGCCGGGCACGGCGCCCGGCGCTCGACCGAGCTGCTCGGCCGGGTCGCCGGATACCTGCTGAAGGCATCCGCGCTCACCGCCGCCGCCCTGGCGCTGGCCTCGCCGCTGGTCGCCTTCGCGGTCACCGCCGGGATCCCGGACGAGGCCGCCCGCGAGCGCGGCTGGCAGCTCACCGTGCTGGTGCTGGTGTTCGTCGCGCCGCAGGTGGTCTGCTACACCGTCGCCGCGCTCGGTGCCGCCGCGCAGCAGGCCCGGGGCCGGTTCGCGCTGGCCGCCGCCGCGCCGGCCCTGGAGAACATCGGGCTGATGGCCACGATGACCGCCGTCGCGCTCTGGTACGAGCCGGGTGTCGAGGTCCAGCAGGTGCCGCTGGGCATGGTGCTCGTCCTCGGCATCGGCTCCACTCTGTCGGTCGCCGTGCACGCCGCCACCCAGCTGTTCGGCGCCCACCAGGCCGGCCTGACCATCACCGTGCGCCGGGGCTGGCAGACCGACCCGGCGGCATGCGAGGTCACCCGGCGGATGCGCCAGTCGGTGGTGGTCGCGGCGTTCCCGTCGCTGTCGATGTTCGCCATGCTCGCGGTGGCGGCCACCGTGCCCGGTGGGGTGTTCGTGTTCCAGGCCGCGATGTCGGTGTACTTCGTGATCGCCGCGATCGGTGCCAAGGCGGTCACCGTGGCGGTGCTGCCCGGGATGAGCGCCGCGGGCAAGGGCGACGACCCGGCGCGCTTCGGCACGGCCTGGCGGCAGGCGTTGAGCTTCTCACTGACCCCGAGCCTGCCGGCGATGCTGCTGCTGGTCGCGTTCGCCGAGCCGGTGGCGGCCACCCTGGCCAACGGCGAGCTGCACGACCCGGTGATCGTCAGCGTGCTGGCGGCGTGCCTGGTGGTGTTCGCCCTGGCCCAGATCCCGGACGCGGTCACCGAGGTGACGAAGCAGGCCATGTTCGCCCGGCTGGACGTGGACGGTCCCCGGCTGGTCAGCACGGTGATGTTGGCCGTGCGGTTGGCGGTGGCGCTGGCCGCGCTGCTGCTGCCGGCCGGCTTGCCCCGGCTGGTCGGGCTGTCCTGCGCGGTGCTGCTGGCCGATGTGATCGCCGCGATCCTGTCACTGGGCATGGTGCGCCGGCGTATCCGCCCGCAACGGCTGGTCGACGGGCGACGGCTCGGCGTGATCGGGGTGGCCTCGGCGACCATGCTGCCGGCGGCGGCGGCCGGGTCCTGGCTGGTCCGGGAGAAGGTGCACGACCGGCTGCCGCAGATGATCGTCGGGATCGGGCTGGGCGGGGTCGCGGTGGTGTGCTTCGCCGTGGTGCTCGCCTGGCTCACCGGGCAGTTGCCCTCACTGGTCGACAAGCTGCGCGCCCGGCTACCCGGCTGACCCGCCGCGGCTCACCGATCGGTGCCGGAACCCCTGCCCTGCCGCATCCAGGTGCGGGCCCGGTCCATCAACGCCCGACCGCGCCTACCCGAGCCCAGCTTGTCGTAGCCGAAGCGCAGTATCGGCGAGGAGATCAGCTCGACCGCGCCCGGGTAGCGGTGCAGGTGCCCGCCGAACGCCACCTTGAACCGGTCCGGGCCGGGCAGGTTCTCCGAGCGGAAGCCCTCGGCGAGCAGGATGCCGACCGCCGACGCGGACAGCCCGCCCATGTCGAACTCGCGCAGGCCGTGTGCCTTCGCCCACTTCATCGCCTCCCAGTCCAGCGCGGAGGTGACGCTCAGCTTGGTGGCCGGGCTGGACCGGTCGAGCCCGGTGAGCCGGCAGCGCAACACCCCGCCGCAGACGGTGAACAGCTCGGCCGCGACCGGCACGCCGTCCACCTCGCCGACGAAGATCTCCACGTGTTCACCGACGGCCAGCTCCTGGTGCAGCGCCCGCACGTAGTCCGGGGACAGCTCGGTGAACCCCTGGTGGGCGGCCGATCGGCTGATCAGGTCGGTGAGCACCGAGACGTCCGCCGGACCACCGCGCCGCACCGTCACCCCGGAGCGCTCCCACTTGCCCGTCCAACGGCGGATCCGCTTGGCCAGGCCCGCGCGCAGGGCCGCCTCGTCGGGCGACAGGTCGATCCGGACCGTGGCCGCCGGCGCCACACCGGCGGTGGACGCCCGGAACCCACACTCGAGCAGCTCGACGGTGACATCTGCGTGGCCGTCGGTCGGCTGGACGAACAGCGCGGCGAGCCGACCGCCGGCCAGCAGCCGCATCTGTTCGGCAAGGGCCCCGACGCAGGCCGCGCGGGGGGCCTCGGGGGCGACCAGCGGGCCGTAGGAGACGTAACCGATCCGGCCGAGCAGCGGCAACGACCGCAGCAATACCTGCGCGCCGGCGAGCAGCTCGCCACCCCGCCGGGCGAACAGGTACAGCGGAGCGTAACCGGCGCGGCGCCGGACCGAGGACCAGCCGCTGAGTTGGGTCACGTCACTGCCCGGCACCCGGGCGACCAGCTTGTCCCACTCGCCCAGCGCAGCGGGCCCCGGATCGGCTGAGACCGCGACCCTGATCGCCCGGTCAGCGGTTGACGACCGGCGGGTGGCCACCTCGTGCTCAGCCTTCACGATCGACGACCCTAGCAGCGTCCGAACCCCTCATGACCAACGCTCCGTAACCGTGTCGGTGGACCTTGCGAGGCCGCCCCCGCCCACCCTGAACCATCGGACGGTTCGGACCGTTCGAACCCAGCCTGTCAGAGTCCACACGCGTCCGCCGTAGGCCCTGACGATGCCCTCGTTGGCAGCCACATACCACGTACCAGCCAGTACCCGGGAGCCGACACCTCGACCCTGGTGGCGATCTCGTAGGTGCCCCGCTTGTTCAGCATGGCAAGCTGGGCGACCGGGTCGACGTGGTCCAGGACGAACCGCTCGTCCAGCTCCTCGCGGTGCCGGGCGACCATCTCCAGAACCACAGCCGTTGCCCACTCATGCACTGCATGGTCACCGAAGGAATCGTACTGGCACGGCCGATCACCCCCGTGACCGCGGCCCAGCGGGCGCCCTGGCTCGGGTGCGGCACCGGGGACGTGACGACTGCGGGCAGCCTTCGCGGGTGGCCAGGCTGAGGTGTTCTCCCGCTGCGACCCGGCTGGCCAGGCACTGTGGCAGGTGCGGGGACGCGAGCGGATCCGGCTCCACCCGACGACGACCCGTTCCTCGAGCGCGGACCCCCGTGCCCGAAACCACGACTCGAAGGGATCGGAAACACCGACTCGCCGGCAGCTCAGGACCGGCGGTCGTTACCGTGGGCGCCGACATCGACAGAAGGTGGGAACGCGCGTGACAGCTTCAACCTCCGAAACCCCGCGCCCGCCGGCGATCGTATGCGGCGGGCATCCGCAGGCGCTGTCTGCCGGACGCAGCCTCGCCGGGCTGGGTGTTCCGGTCTACGGCGTCGGTGTCGCACCCCAACTGCGGCTGTCCCGGGCGTTCACCCGGGTGTTCTCCCTCGGCAACAAGCAGGGTGACGGGCAGGCTCGGCTGGACTGGTTGATGGGGCCCGAGGGTGCTCTCCTGGCCGGCGCGGTCCTGCTGACGACCGACGACGTGGCGCTCGAGATGGCGGCACTGCACCGGGACAGGTTGGCCGAGCGTTTCGTGCTGGACCAGTTCGACCCGGACGCCCAGCTGGCTTTCCTGAACAAACGGACCACCTACGAGATCGCCACCAGGGCCGAGGTGCCGACCCCCAGGTTCTGGCTGGTGCGCGGAACCGAGCAACTGCGAGCGAGGCGCTCGGAGTTCGTCTACCCGCTGCTGGTCAAGCCGCTGCTCTCGCACGAGTACCAGGCGAAGTTTCCGGGCAAGTTCCGTCGGGCCTTCTCCTTCGAACAGTTGCTGCAGCACTACGCGGCGATGGGCGAGGCCGGCATCGAGGTCATGCTGGTGGAGATGATCCCGGGCCCGGACACCCAGCTCTACAGCTACTTCACCTACCTGGACGACGACGGCGAGCCGACCTTCGACTACTGCAAGCAGGTCATCCGGCGCTTCCCACCGAGCGAGGGTTTCGCGACCTACCACGTCACCCACGACCTCGTGCCGAATCTGCGCGCCCAGGCACTGCGGCTGTTCCGCGCCGCTGGCCTGCGCGGCGTGGTCAACGTCGAGTTCAAGATGGACACCCGCGACCGGCAGCTCAAGCTGATCGAGGTCAATGCCCGTCTGGCTGGATCCAACGCACTGGTCGTGAACGCCGGCATCGACCTGGCCCAACTGATCTATCGGCGCTCGCTCGGTGAGCAGGTGAGCTGGCCGACGACCTACCCGCGGGGTCTGCGGCTGTGGACTCCCGGCGACGACGTGCGGGCCATGCTCGCCATGCGCCGGGCCGGCGAGATCACCGTCGTTGAGTACCTGCGCAGCATCGCGTACCGGAAGCGTGTACCGATCATGCGCTGGAACGACCCTGGTCCGGCGCTGGCCAGGGCATACGGTCGGATCGGCCGGATGCTGACCGGACGGGTCCGCAAGGTCGAGCAGCGCTGAGATCAGGACGCGGCGCCGGTGGCGGCCCGCCAGCGCGGGGGGTAGCCCCACGAGCGCAGCACGCCGTTCCGTGAGCTCGCGCCGGTCCTGCAACCGGTTGAATCCGTCGATCCGGACAGTGTCATGCTCGTACCTCCCGTCCCGGACCCGACCTCGAGAGTTGGAGAGCCCGCATTGAGCATCGACGAGAGCCAGTCAGCAGAGCCGCTCACGGCGGACTCGGGCCGACCCGCCTCGGCGCCGGACGTCGACCCGAGTCAGACCGAGATCGGCGCCAGTCCCGTCTTCACGCATGTCTGGGCGGATTCCGACGAGCTCAATGCGCGAATCCGGCAGTTGGTCGTGGAGCGCATGGCGACAACGCCGGGGCTGACGCGGTCGAACTGCGGAGGGTGGCAGTCGGAGCGCGACCTGCAACGGTGGGACGACCCGGCGATCGACGTCCTTCTGGAGCGGGTACGCGCGATGGTGCGCTCCGTCGTTGTGCGGACCGTCGAGGACCCAGACGACGAGCACCTCGACGGCTGGGAAATCAGAGCGTGGGCGAACGTCAACCAACTCGACGACAGGGTTGCACCGCACGACCACGCGGGTGGGCTCAACATCTGGGCGGCCATCTACTACGTCGACTGCAAGGAGAGCTCCGCGGCGGCCACCAGCGGGATCACCAGGTTCATCGACGTGAGCGGGGTGCCGCGACCCATCCGGAACGGCACGCGGACGACGACAGGCTCGGGTAGCTCAGCCGGCCGCAACGGGGACCGGCGGTACCGGTGTGCCGATCCCGAGCGGGACTGGGAACACGATCTACAGGTCGAGCCGACACCCGGCAAGATGGTGATGTTCCCGGCGAACCTGCCCCACTACGTGACGCCGTATCTCGGCACCGAGAAGCGAATCACGATCGCGTTCAACCTGTGCCACACCAGGTTCCTCGTCTCCGACTTCGAGAGCCTGTCCTCGCGGCACCGAATGCTGTGGCGGGACTACCGAGGTCTCATGCTGATGAGGCGCGCGGCGCGGGCCAAGATACGTGACGCACTGGCCAGCGTCGTGCCGGTGGAGAGATGGCCGGCCCCGGTCCACCGCAAGCTCGTGAACACCGACTACCTCGGTTAGTTTAGTGTTGCGAGGCACCAACTGTGCTCACCGGCGCGTTCGATCGCCAGGTCCACCGCCCGAGCCACCCGCTCCAGGTAGGCCGGCAGCCACCGTGAGGACCGCGCTCTTGGTGGCCTGGTAAAGACGGGCCTGGGCGGCGGCCGCGGGGATCCGCTCGAGGGTGAAGGTGTACACCGGTTCCTCGTGCGTGCCGAAGCCGCGCTTGAACCTGCGCAGCTCCTCGAGCTGGGAGAGTCCGAAGTCGTAGCTGCACCGGCCCTGGTCGCAGGCCGACTCGATGGCCTGCCGGTGCAGCAACTCGTTGGCTCCGGTTCCCCGGCAGCGCTGCTTGTCCATCGCCCCGCGCCAGTAGACGGTGTGCGCACCGCCGTCCAGCACGATGATGCCGGCCAACGGCTGACCGTCCTGCCGGGCCAGGTACACCGTGCAGCGGGTGCCGAGCGCCCGGGCCACCGCCTCGAGCCGGCCGCGCGGGTGCTCCCGGCGATACCGCCAGCGCATGATCTGGACCGGATAGTTGCGGTCGCGGGCCCACCGGTCGACCGAGGCGCGATACAGCTCGTCGAACGCCCCCACCAGCCGCCCCGTGCTGTCCGCCTCGATCGTCACGCCCCGGCGCTCGGCCTTGCGGGACGCCGAACGCACCTTGCTGCTGAACCGGTCCGCCCAGACCGGGTCGAACCCCCCGTGCAGGTCGAGCACATCGGAACGGCGGTCGTGGTGTGCACCGACCGGGGTACCGCCGGCCCCCAGGCCCGGGCGTCGTCCCCGCCGACCACGACCTGGGTACGCAGCCCGGCCCGGCCGACCTCGTGCACCAGCGCGCGCAGCTGGTCGGTCCGCAGCGGACCGTCCTCGGTGACGAACCCGCCGGAGGCCACCCCCAGGTTCCAGTTGTTCGGCGGCGCGGCGAAGACGCCGGGCAGCCGGGGAAGCGCGTGGCGGGGCAGCACGACCCGGCGGCCGTCGACCCGGAGCAGGAGCGTGGCATCGGTGAAGGCGCTGCCCGCCCGGATGCAGTCCGCCCACTGCGGGGTCTTCGTCAGAGCGAGGCCGGGATCGCCCGAGGCCATCTCCAGCCAGGCCGGACGGGCGGCGTCGCCGACCGCCTCGACGGTGACCCGGTGCCCGGACGAAATCAACGATTCCAGCCCTTCGACTCGACGAACCGGCCCCACGCCCCGGCCGAAGATCCGGCCCGGGCCCCCGCGGGGGTCAGTGACGCAGCCGTCAGACTAGATGGCGAACGTCGAGCAGCCCTGTCGCAGGGCGCGCCCCTGCCCGCTCGGCGCGCCGACGGCCCCGGAGGTCACGATGGCCCGATCGGCCGGCCCGACCGGGCAGGGGCCCACCGGGCAGGGCGCCACCGGGCAGGGCGCCACCGGGCAGCGCGGGCGACGACGCCGGATTCGCCGCCGCGTGGCGACAGTGCCTGTCCTACGCGGTGGTCGTCGGGCTTCCGCTGACCGCCCTACTGGCCGCGTTGGCCGGCCCGACCGCCGACCTGCCGGCCAACGGCGAGCTGCGCACCGGCGAGCTCGTCGCGATGCTCGGACTGGGCCTGACGGTGATCGCGTTCGCTCAGCTGGTCGGCGGCGTGCACGATCTGGGCCGGCAGGCGTTGTTCGCCCGCCTCGACGACCGCGGCCCGCGGTTGGCCGGCTACCTGGCGCTGCTGGGCGGCGCCTCGGTGGGCTCGGCCGTCCTGCTCCTGCCGCCCGACGGTGCCCGGCTCGGCGGTCTGGCGCTGGCCATCCTCGCCGCGGAGCTCGCGGCCGCCACCACCGTGCTCGTGCGGCTGCGGCGCACCGCCATGCCGGGCGGGTTCGTCGATCGTCGGCTGCTCGCCGTCGCGCTGGCCGGGACCGTGGCCACGCTGCCGCTGCTGGCCGGCGGGCGGTGGCTGCTCGCCGACCTGGAGCCGACGCGCCTGCTCGAGCTCGGGATTCTGGCCGGCCTGGGCGCGCTGGCGCTCGCGGAGTACGCGCTGGTCCTGAAACTGTCCTGGGCAGCTCGGTCGCCCTGAGCGCTTCGCTATCCTGGGCGGGAGCGAGTGTCGAGTGTGCCCCCACGGAGAGGAAGTCGTCGTGCCACGCGTCGTGGAGAAGATCACCCCCGAGCAGCGCGAGCTGTGGGGCCGGCACACGGTCACCCTCTCGCACAACCTGCCCAGCATGGAACTGTTCTCCGACGAGTCGCTGGCCAGGCTGATCGAGACGGTCGACCCGAAGTGCATGATCATGCACACCATGGCCGACGACATCACCACCTGGAAGGTGGTGGAGCGCGGCGGCGTGCCCGGCGAGCGGGTGCTGGAGGCGATCCGCAACGGCCGCATCTGGATCAACATGGTCGACATCCAGGAGGCCGACCCCCGCTTCCGTGAGCTGCTCGACCAGCTCTACTCGGAGTGGGAGACCGACATCCCGGGCAGTGACTACTTCAAGCGCAAGATCGGCCTGCTGATCTCCTCGCCCAACGCCAAGGTGTTCTACCACTGCGACCCGGCCGGGCAGGCCCTCTGGCAGGTCCGCGGCCGCAAGCGCATCTGGCTGTACCCGAACACCGAGCCGTTCCTGCGGCCCGCCGAACTGGAGAACGTGATTCGCAGCGTCTCCAGCGAGGAGATCTCCTACGAGCGCTGGTACGACGAGTACGCCGAGGTGATCGACCTCGAGCCGGGCCAGGCGCTGCACTGGGCGCTGAACGGTCCGCACCGCATCGAGAACCACGACGAGATCAACGTCTCGCTCACCAGCGAGCACTACGACCCGGCGATCCGGCGCAACTGGGCGATGAACTACGGCAACGGGGTGCTGCGCTCACTGGGGTGGACCCCACGCTCCCGGGCGACCGACGGCGCCGCGTTCTGGGCCAAGGTGGGCATCACCGCGCTGTGGCGCAAGACGATGCAGGAGAAGCAGAGCTACAAACGGATCCCGGAGTACGTCCCCGACCCGGAGGCGCCGAACGGCGTCCGCCCGATCACGCCGGCCGCGATCAGCTCCTGAGCCGGGTCGGCTCCACGAATCCGGGTCGGTGTCTCCCGGCCCAGCGGCGGCGGATCTCGACGACTGCCGGCTTCAGAGCTCAGTGCACCAGGACGGCCTTGACGACATCGCCCTTGTGCTGAGCCTCGATGGCCTCGTTGACCTGGCTGAACGGGAACTTGGTGATCATCTTGTCGAACGGGAACCGCCCCTCGGCGTGCAGCTGCACCAGCCGCGGGATGAACTCGTCGGGCACCGCGTCGCCCTCGATGATCCCGTAGACCTTCACCCCGGCGACCAGCGCGCCGAACAGGCTGACGTTCACCGACGCCGTCGGGTCGGCCGGCACGCCGACCAGGCCCAGGCTGGCGTGCGGCGCCATTGCGGTGAAGGTGGACTCGATCACCGCGGGGATGCCGGTGGTGTCGAAGATGAAGTCGGCGCCCAGCTCACTGACCGCCTTGACCTGGTCGGCCAGCGCACCGTCGGCCGGGTCCAGCGCGTGCGTGGCGCCCATCTCCAGGGCCAGCTTGCGCCGGCTGACGTGCGGCTCCACCACGATGATGTTCGCGCAGCTCTGCACCACACCGCCGAGTACCGCCGACAGCCCCACCGAGCCGCCGCCCAGCACGAGCAGCGTCGACCCTTCGTCGGCGCCCATCGAGTTCATCACCGAGCCGGCGCCGGTCTGCACACCGCAGCCCAGCGGGCCGACCAGCTCCAGGTCGGCGTCGTCGGGCAGCTTGACCACGTTGTACTGAGTGGCCAGCGCGTGCGAGGCGAACGACGACTGGCCGAAGAACAGCGAACTGACGGCACCCTCGGCGGAGGAGCACGGCGAGACGCCGTCGGTCAGCCGGACGCCAGCGTAGTTCAGCGGCATGAACTGGTGACAGTAGGCCATGTCGCCCTTGGCGCAGTTGCGGCACTGGCCGCAGTAGTTGAAGGTCAGCCCGACCTTGTCGCCGGCCTTGACCTTGGTCACTCCCTCGCCGACCTCCAGCACCGTGCCTGCGCCCTCGTGACCGAGCACGGCGGGCAGCTGGAACGGGATCTGACCCTCCCGGGCGGCCAGGTCGGTGTGGCAGATGCCCACGGACTTGATCTCGACCAGCACCTCACCGGCTCGCGGGCCGTCCAGGTTCAGCGTCTCGATGGTGAACTCGGCATTCGGTTTGCGCGCGACAGCGGCGGTGATCTCCACGACACTCCCATTCGTCGTCCATGGGCCGGACGGCCGGTCCGGCGGTCAGTCTGGTGGGCGGCCGGCTGGCGCACATCGCCCGATGGGGGCGCAAACCTCCCTCCATCGCCGGATGCGCATGGGTGAGCGGGCGACTCAGTCCCGGTAGCTGCCCGGCCGCTTCTCCCGGTAGGCGGCCAGCGCCTCGTCCAGGTCGGCCGAGGCCAGCATCCCGCCGTTCCAGGTGGCGATCTGCTCCAGACCGTCGGCCACGCTGTGGTCGCGGGCGTAGGTGATGGCCTGCTTCGTCCCGCGCATCGCCAGCGGCGACTTCGCGGCCAGTTCGCGGGCAATCTCCTGGACGCCCCCGGCGAGCTCCTCAGGGGTGTCGAAGCACCGGTTGACCAGGCGCAGCTCGGCCGCCTCCGGGCCGGACACCGACCGGCAGGTGTAGGCCAGCTCCCGGGCCACCCCCTCACCGACGATCCGCGGCAGCCGTTGCAGCACCCCCACGTCGGCGGCGATGCCCATGTCCACCTCCTTGAGCACGAACTGGGCGTCCGCCGAGGCGTAGCGCAGGTCGCAGGCCACCGCGAGGTCGAGCCCGGCACCGATGCAGAACCCCTGCACCGCGGCCAGCACCGGCTTGCGGCACCGCTCGAACGAGGTCATCACCTCCTGCAGGTCGAGGATGATCCGGCGAATCTGCTCGCTGGCCCGCCCGGCGCAGGTGTCGCCGCTGTCGCCGCGCAGGGCAAGGAACTCGTCGAGCATGCCGATGTCGACCCCGGCGCAGAAGTGCGCGCCCTCGCCGCCGAGCACCACCACCCGCGCGGACGGATCGGCGTCCAGCGCGTACGCGGCCTCGCGCAGCTCGGACCACAGCTCACGACTCAATGCGTTGGCCCGCTTCGGCCGGTTCAACCGCAGGTTCGCGACGCCGGCGTCGACGGACACCGTCAGGTGCTGGAGATCGAGGTTCACCGGACGTGCATAACACGTCCGCGCCGGACCCGCCGCTCCGGCCTCTTCTCGAGCCCGCGCCGGATCACGTCCGGTGGGCCCGGCGACAGCACGACGGTGCCGCCCCGGCGCGTCCGGCACGGGTGAGCAGGCCGGTCCACAATGCTCCCATGGAAGCTCGGGAACGGGACCCGGACGGCCGCGCCCGCAACAGCCGACCCAGGGACGCGACCGGACGTCCGATGCACCGGGGTGCCACCGGGGTACCCCGCGTACCCGAGGACCTGGCACTGGGCCCGGACGCCACGCTGACCGAGGCACAGCGGCTGCTGGACGCCGACCTGCCGTTCCAGGCACACGAGGTGCTCGAGGCCGAGTGGAAGGCGGCGGCGGCCCACGAGCGGGATCTCTGGCGGGGCTTGGCACAGCTCGCGGTGGGCCTCACGCACGCCCAGCGGGGCAACGCTGTCGGCGCCGCTGCGCTGCTCGTGCGCGGCGCCGAGCGGATCGCGCCGTTCATCCAGTGGCGGCCGCACGGGGTTGACGCGGCCGGGTTGGCCGCGCACGCCACCACGCTGGCTGCCCGGATCAGCAGTCAGGGACCTGACGGCCTCTCCGAGGCCGAACGCCGCCCCCGCCTGACCACGGGCGATCCCGGCCGCGCCTCGGGGTCGTGAACGGGCGCTCACTGCTGTTTCCTCCCGGATCTGGACACCGGCGAGCGCCTGTCGATCACGAGATCGGACCGGCGGCCAGCGGGACCGGCCCTCGGACAGAACCCCCGGGCAACGCCAACCTGTTGATCTTGCGGAGCACCTGGAGGTACTGCCGACCCAGCCCGCCGGAGGTGTAGGGCAGGCCGAACTCCGCGCACAGCGCCCTGATCTCGGGGGCCACCTCGCAGTACCGGTTGCTCGGCAGGTCCGGGAACAGGTGGTGCTCGATCTGGAAGCTCAGCTGGCCGGTCATCAGGTGGAACAACGGCCCGCCGTCCAGGTTGGCCGAGCCGAGCATCTGGCGCAGGTACCACTGCCCCCGGGTCTCGCCCTCCAGCTGATCCTCGGTGAACACCACGGTGCCGTCCGGGAAGTGCCCGCAGAAGATCACCGCGTGCGACCACACGTTGCGCACCGCGTTGGCGGTCAGGTTGCCCAGCAGCACCGGCAGGAAGAACGGGCCGGCCAGCGCCGGGAACACCAGGTAGTCCTTGGTCACCTGGCGGCGGATCTTGCGGCCGATCCGCTTGAGCTGGGTCCAGAACGCCGAACGGGTCTTCTCCCCGGAGACGACCTTCTCGTACTCCAGGTCGTGCAGCGCCACGCCCCACTGGAACAGCAGCGACAGCAGCAGGTTGTACACCGGGTTACCCAGGTAGTACGGGCTCCAGCGCTGCTCCTCGGTGATCCGCAGCAGCCCGTAGCCGACGTCGCGGTCCTTGCCCAGCACGTTGGTGTAGGTGTGGTGGCGGTAGTTGTGCGATTCCTTCCAGTCCTGGGCGCTGCTGACCAGGTCCCACTCCCAGGTGGTGGAGTGGATCTTCGGGTCGCGCATCCAGTCCCACTGGCCGTGCATCACGTTGTGGCCGATCTCCATGTTCTCCAGGATCTTGGCCACCGACAGCATGGCAGTGCCGGCCAGCCAGGCGGGCGGGAAGATCCCGGCGAACAGCAGCGCGCGCCCGCCGACCTCCAGCCGGCGCTGGTTGCGGATCACGCCGCGGATGTAGTCGGCGTCGGATGCGCCGCGCTCGGCGAGGATCCGGTCGCGGATGGCGTCGAGCCGGCGGCCGAACTCCTCGATCTGCTCGTGGGTCAGCCCCACGGCCTCGGGGGCCGGCGTCGACGGCACCGGTCGCATGGCCGGCGCGGGGACGGCCTCAGGCAGTTCGGACTCGGGTGTGGACGGGGCCGGGGTGCACGCGGCCTGGCTGCCGTCCGTTCCGCGCGACTCGCCGACGCGAGATGCGTGATTCGCCGTGGGGGTGGGGAGGGTGCGGGTCATCGAGAGTCTCCTTGGGTGGTGGTGTCGATGCGGGCCGGGCCGCTCGCCCCGGAGATGCAGGTCTGCACCAGGTCGCCGGGCTCGCCGTGCACCCGACCGGTGCGCAGATCGCGGACCTGGCCCGCACGCAGCGGCAGCACGCAGCCGAAACAGATGCCCATCCGGCAGCCGCTGGGCATCGGCACCCCGACGGCCTCGCCGGCCTCCAACAGGCTGGTCGCCCCGTCGACGGCCACCTCGGTACCGAGAGCAGCGCCGGCTGAACGGGTAGCGGCTCCGCCGTAGTGCACCGTTCCTCCGGCTCCGCCGCCCAGCCGGGGTGTGGTGAACCGTTCCTGGCGCATCCGGCCGGCGAGCCCGGCGGCGGCCCAGTGCCGCTCGGTGTCGTCGAGCAGGCCGGCCGGACCGCAGACGAACGACTCGCGGTCGACCCAGTCGGGGCAGACCCGCTCCAGCTCGGTGAGCTGGAGCAGCCCCTCGGTGTCGCTGTGCCGGACCACCAGGCGCAGCCCGGGCCGGCGGGCCAGCGTGCGCAGGTCGCCGTCGAAGATCGTCTCCGCCGGAGACGGCGCGCTGTGCAGCAGCACCACGTCGTCCAGCGCGTCCCGGGCGGCCAGCGTGCGCAGCATCGCCATCACCGGGGTGATGCCGCTGCCCCCGGTGAGCATCAGCAGCCTGCCGGGCCGGTCGGGCAGGATGAAATCGCCGGCCGCCGGCTCCAGGTGCAGCACGGCGCCGATCGGGGTCCGATGGGCCAGAACCGGCGACACCGTGCCCCCGGGCAGCGCCTGCACGGTGATCGAGATGCAGCCGTCGGGGCTGGACTCCGGGCTGGTCAGGGAGTAGCTGCGCCAGTGCCGCACACCGTCGACCTCCACGCCGACCCGGACGTACTGGCCGGCCCGGTGACCGGCCCAACCCCGCCCGGGTCGGATGCGCAGCGTGGTGGCCCGGCGGGTCTCCGGGCGGACCTCGACCACCCGGCCACGAGGCACGGCGGCGGACCACAGCGGGTCGACGAGGTCGACGAAGTCGGCCGGGCGCAGCGGGGTGGTCAGCGCGCCGACCCCTGACATCAGCCCGGCCAGCAGGCGGGTCGGGCGGCGGGAGGTACCGGTTCGCATCATGACATCAGTACAACACATAGCAATGTCACATTGCGACTCATAAGGCATGATAGTCTATGTCACATGTCAATTGAGCTCAAAGGTGTCCAATGGCGCACCATCGACGAGCTGGCCCGGCTGAGCGGCGTCACCGTCCGCAACATCCGCGCCTACCAGGCTCGCGGACTGCTCCCCCCGCCGCTGGTGCAGGCCCGCACCGGCTACTACGGCCCCGGCCACGGGGCCCGGTTGGAGCTGATCAAGGACCTGCAGGGCGAGGGCGTCAAGCTCGACACCATCAAGAAACTGCTGGACACCACCGGTGGCAGCACCGAGGAGGTGGTGCGGTTCATCCGCACCGTGCGCGAGCTCTTCGCCGCCGAGGAACGCCAGATCGTGAACGGCGACGAACTGGCCGAGCGGTTCGTCGGGGAGGACGCCGGGCAGCTCCGACGGGCGCTGAAGCTCGGCATGCTGCTCGAGGTCGGGGACAACCAGTACGAGGAGGTCAGCCCACGACTGATGGGCGCGGCGCAGGAGATGGTCGACCTCGGCATCCCGCTCAGCCGGTCGCTGGACGTGGTCGAGCAGCTGCGCAAACACGCCGACGGCATCGCCAAGCTCTACGTGGAGCTGTTCCTCGGTGAGGTCTGGCGCCCGTTCGACGACTCGGGCCGCCCGGTCGACCGGTGGCCGGACGTGTACCGGACCATCGAACAGCTGCGGAAGGTGTCCGGCGAGGCCATGCTCGCGGTCCTCCAGCTGGCGGTCGCCGAGCGGCTGGACGTGACGTTCGGCCGCGACATCGTGCGCAACGTCCGCACCAGCAGCGCGGTCACCCAGCCGGCGGAGTCGCACGCCGAGCCGGCCGACGCCGAGCCGGACCGGTCACCGCCCACCCAGGGCTGAACCGAGCCAGGGCGTCGCCGGGGTGGGCCGGGGCCGAACCCGGCCGGGCTGAGCCGAGCCGGGGCCGGAACGGCCCGAGCCGGCCCGGGCGGGAGGTCCGGGCCGGCTCGGGGATGCGCCGGGTGATCCCGGCAACCGGTTGGCAGCGCGGCGCCGTGCGGCGGCGGCCGGCGCGCCCGGGGTTCAGGCGGCCAGGCTGGCCAGCGCGGCGTGCACCAGCACCCGCACGCCCGCCGGCAACGCGCGCTCGTCGAGGTCGAAGGTGGGCTGGTGCAGATCCTTCATCGGGCCGTCGCCGGACCACACCCCGAGCCGGCCCATCGCACCGGGCACGTGCTCGAGGTACCAGGCGAAGTCCTCGCCGCCGCTGGACTGCTCCGTGCTGGTGGCCGCATCGACCCCGAGGCCGGCGACCGCGGCGTCGTGCAACAGCCCGGCGCTCAGCGCCTCGTTGTTCACCGGCGGCACCCCGCGCTGGTGCTGCAGCACGTAGCCGACACCGATCGGGGCCAGCAGCGAGGTGACCAGCGAGCGGACCAGTGGCTCCAGCTCCGACCAGATCGCGTGGTCGCCGGTGCGCAGGGTGCCGCGCAGTACGCCGTTCTCCGGCACCGCGTTCGCCGCCTGGCCGGCCTCCACCGCGCCCCAGACCAGGACCGTGCCCGAGCGCGGGTCGACCCGGCGGGCCAGCAGCGCCGGCAGCTGGGTGATCAGCAGGCCCAGGCCGTGCACCAGGTCGGCGGTCAGGTGCGGGCGGGAGGTGTGCCCGCCCGGCGAGGTGAGCCGGACCTCCAGCAGGTCGCAGGCCGAGGTGATCGGCCCGACCCGGGTCCCCATCTGGCCCACCGGCAACCGCGGGTCGCAGTGCAGGGCGAAGATGCGCTCCACACCGTCCAGCGCGCCGCTCTCCACCGCGTCCAGCGCGCCACCGGGCAGCACCTCCTCGGCCGGTTGGAAGATCAGCCGGACCCGACCCGGCAGCGAGGGCGCCTGGGCGAGCGCGAGACCGGCGCCGAGCAGCATCGCCGTGTGCGCGTCGTGCCCGCACGCGTGCATCACGCCGTCCACCCCGGAGGCGAAGCTCAACCCGGTCTGTTCACTCAGCGGCAGGGCGTCGAGGTCGGCCCGCAGCGCGACGCAGTGGTCGCCCGAGCCGACGTCGCAGATCAGCCCGGTACCGCCGGGCAGCACCTGCGGGGTGAGGCCGGCCGCGGCCAGCCGGGAGGCCACCAGCGCGGTGCTCAGCCGCTCCTGGTGGGCCAGCTCCGGGCGGGCGTGTAGAGCACGGCGCCAGCCGACCAGCTCGCGATTGTGCGCGCCGAGCCAGCCGTCCAGCCACGCCGGGCCGCGACCGCGACCCAGATCAACCACCGGTGCGACCGGCCCGAGAGCCTGGGCCGCGAGCAGCTCGGTGCGTGCATCGAGCACGGTCACCGGTCACCACCACCGATCCCTTGTCAGTGGACACCGGCGGGGTCGGCCGCCGAACCGCCTGGGGAAGCGGAACGGCCACACGAACCGGCGTCGCTGCAGACCATGGTGCAGCAGTCCGCGGGACCCCCGCGCGGCCGATGCGACGTACGGCCTCATCTGGCGCCCAAGGGTTCCTGTGCTGCTGCGGGCGGCGGGACGAGCGGCGCGGATGGTCGCCGGGGAGCCGACGAGCGGTATGTGACACCGCTCACCGGTAAGGTCGCGCGGGTCAGCAGCGACCGCGTCGATCGGCGCCGAGCCCGCACCGGGAGAATGACGCCCATGTCGGTATCCGGGAATACCCCCGACGGCGACCCCGAGGCCGATCCGGGCGCCGAGCCCCGGCTGATCGGCGGGCGCTACCGGTTGACCGATGCGCTCGGCCGGGGCGCGATGGGCACGGTGTGGGCCGGCTACGACGAGGTGCTGCACCGCCCGGTCGCGGTCAAGGAGCTGCGGGTTCCTCCCGGCATCCCGGCCGGCGAGATGGTCGCCATGCGCGAGCGGATGATGCGCGAGGCGCGCACCCTGGGCGGGCTGTCCCATCCGAACATCATCACGCTGTACGACGTTGTCGACGTCTCCGGCGACCCCTACGTCGTGCTGGAACTGCTGCCCAGCCGCAACCTCTCCGAGGTGATCGCCGAGCAGGGCCGGCTGAGCATCGGCCAGGCGGCCTCGGTCGGGCTGGCCGTGGCCGCCGCATTGCAGGCCGCGCACCGGGCCGGGATCACCCACCGCGACGTCAAACCAGGCAACGTGCTGGTCGCGCACGACGGCCGGATCAAGCTGACCGACTTCGGCATCGCCCGCAAACGCGACGACCTGACGATGACCGCGACCGGTCTGGTGCTCGGTTCGCCGGCCTACATCGCTCCGGAGGTGGCAGCCGGCGAGGCGGTCACCCCGGCGGCCGACCTGTGGGGGTTGGGCGCCACCCTGTTCGCCTCGGTCGAGGGGCGCCCGCCCTACGACGTCGACGGCGACCCGGTCAAGACGGTGACCGCAGTGGTGCACGACGCGGTGCCGCGCACCACGGTGGCCGGCCCGCTGGCCGAGGTCGTCGCCACCCTGATGGTCAAGGCCCCGGAGCAACGGGTGGCGCTGACCGAGATCCGCCGGCGGTTGCGGCCGCTGCTGGCCGACCCGGACGACCCGCTGTTCCCCGGCTCCCCCGAGGCGTACACGCTGCCCCCGGCCCCGGCGGTGTCCGGCGCGCCGGACACCGGCTCGTCCGCGCCGGCCCCGCCCGAGACCGGCGCCACCGACTCGGGTGCCCGCCCGCCCAGCCCCCGGAACCGGGCGAACGCCACCGGCACCGTCGGCCCAGGGGCGGGGACGCCCGGGGGCGGCGGATCGTGGGGCGCCGGCGCGACCCCCGCCGAGAGCGCCCGGCCGCCGGCGCCGCTTGCCGCCGACCCCGGTCCGCTGCCGCCCGGATGGTCCGGCCCGTCCGGCGCGGCACCCGGGTCGCCGCCGGCGCCAGCACCGACCCCGCCCGCCGGGACCTTCGGGGCCGCCTCCTACCCGCGTGGTGGCTTCTCCCCCGGCACCTACCCCCGGCCCGATCAGCCCGAGCCCCGATATCCGGTCGCGGGGTACCCGGCGGGCTATTCCGCCGGTTACCAGAGCCCGGGGGCCCCCGGCCGCCCGCCGGCTCCGCCTGCCCGGCCGTCGGTCGCCCGGCCGCTGCCGCCGCCCGCGCCGGCCCGTCGCGGGGGTCTGACACTGGTCCTGGCCGGGGCGCTGGCGGTCGTGGTCGGCGCCGCGGGCGGCTGGGTGGGCGCCCGCGCGCTGGTCGGCCAGTCACCGCTGAGCACCTCGGTGATCAGCCCGAGCGCCGGGAGCACGGTGAGCGCACTCAAGCCCCACGTGGACAACGCGACCGTGTACGGGCCCACCGCGATGGGCTTCACGGTCGGGGTTCCCCGCGACTGGGAGGAGTACCGGCTGGCCGGCGAGGCCGACGCGGTCACCGTGCTGTTCGTCAGCCCGGACGGCTCCCGGGAGCTGCGGTTCGACCGGATCCGCGGCACCCGGACCCGCTCCGCGCAGCCGGACGACTTCGTCGCCCAGCTCACCGCGGCGCGGCTGGGCGTGGCGGAGGTGAGCGTGCAGGAACGCACCACCAACCAGATCCGCTACCGCGCCGACCGGGTCGGCACCCAGGGCACCTCCAGCCGGGTCGGGTACGTCCGGCTGACCCCCGCCGGCACCGACCTGTGGGTCGTGCGACTCACCGTGCCCGCGGCCCAGGCCGGCGACGACAGCAGTGAGTTGTTCAGCACGCTCGTCCAGGGCTTCCGCCCGTGACACCGGATGCGACCGGACCGGCGGTGGCCGAACCCCCGGTACCCGGGTCGGAGGGCGGGCCGGAGCAGGTCGCGGCCCGGGCCGCTGCGGCGCTGGCCGAGCGGACCGGGATCGAGCGGCACGATGTGGCCGTGGTGCTGGGTTCGGGCTGGCGACCGGCCGCCGAGGCGTTCGGCGCCGGCGACGCGGAGTTCCCGATGGGTGAGCTGCCCGGGTTCGCGGTGCCCACCGCGATGGGCCATTCGGGCACCGTGCGCTCGGTCCGGGTGGGTGGGCGCCGCGTGCTGGTGCTGCTCGGCCGCACCCACCTGTACGAGGGCCGGGGGGCCGACGCGGTGGCGCATGCCGTCCGAACCGCGGCCGCCGCCGGGTGCACGGAGCTGCTGCTGACCAACGCCGCCGGCGGCATCCGCGAGGAGTACCAGGTCGGCCAGCCGGTGGTGGTCGCCGACCACCTGAACCTGACCGCGCGCTCCCCGCTCACCGGCGCCCGGTTCGTCGACCTGACCGACCTCTACTCACTGCGGCTGCGGGCGTTGGCGGCCACCGTCGATCCCACTCTCGCCGAGGGGGTGTACGCCGGGCTGCCCGGGCCGCACTTCGAGACGCCGGCGGAGATCCGCATGCTGCGCGCGCTCGGCGCCGACCTGGTCGGCATGTCGACGGTGCTGGAGGCGATCGCGGCCCGGGCGGCCGGGGTCGAGGTGTTCGGGCTGTCGCTGGTGACCAACCTGGCGGCCGGGATGACCGGGGCCCCGCTGGACGGCGCCGAGGTGATCGCCGCCGGTGATGCGGCGGCCGGGCGGATGGGCGAGCTGCTGCGCGAGCTGGTCGCCCGAGGGTGAGCGGGGCGGCGGGGGTCCCGTCCGAGCTCGTGGCGGCGACCCGCCGCTGGATCGACGCCGACCCCGACCCGGCGACCCGCGCCGAGCTGCGCCGCCTGCTGGCCGACGCCTCCCACCCCGACGCCGCACACCGTGCCGCCGCGCCGGCCGACACCACCCCGGGCACCACCCCGGACGCCGCCCCCGCGACTCACCGCGCTGCCGCGCTGGCCGAGCTCTCCGACCGGATGGCCGGTCCGTTGAGCTTCGGCACCGCCGGGCTGCGCGGCCCGGTGCGCGCGGGGCCGAACGGGATGAACGTCGCGGTGGTCCGGCGGGCCACCGCCGGCCTGGCCGCCTGGCTCCGGCGGCAGGGCCCCGCCGGGGGTGTCGTGGTGGTCGGCCGGGACGCGCGGCACGGTTCGGCCGCGTTCGCCCCGGCCGCCGCCGGGGTGCTCGCCGCCGCCGGGTTCGACGTCCGGGTGCTGCCCGGACCGCTGCCGACCCCGGTGCTGGCCTACGCGGTGCGCGCCCTGGGCGCGGTCGCCGGCGTGCAGATCACCGCCTCGCACAACCCGGCGCGGGACAACGGCTACAAGGTGTACCTGGGTGGGCCGGCACACGCCGGCGCCCAGCTGGTTGCGCCGGCCGACGCCGAGATCGAGGCCGAGATCGCCGCCGCGCCGGCCGCGTCCGACATCCCGGTCCGGGGCCGGGACCTCGACCGGTACGCCGACCGGGACCTCCCGGTGGCGGACGTGCTGGGCGGCTACCTGGCCCGGGTCGCGCGGCTGCCCCGCGGCGGCGCCCGGCGGCTGCGGGTGGCGCTGACCCCGCTGCACGGGGTGGGTGGCGCGGTGGCGGTCCGAGCGCTGCGCTCGGCCGGGTTCCACGATGTGCACCTGGTGCCCGGTCAGGCCGAGCCGGACCCGGACTTCCCGACGGTACCCGTGCCCAACCCGGAGGAACCCGGCGCCACCGACGCGCTGCTGGCGATGGCCACCGACGTGGGCGCCGACCTCGCCGTCGCGCTGGACCCGGACGCCGACCGGTGCGCGGTGGGGGTGCCGGTACCGGGCGGCTGGCGGATGCTGACCGGCGACGAGTTGGGGGCGCTGCTCGGCGAGCACCTGCTGGCCACCGGCCGGTACCCCGATCCGCTGGTGGCCAGCACGGTGGTGTCGTCCGGTCTGCTGGCCGGGATCGCGGCCGCGCACGGGGCCCGGCACGCCGAGACCCTCACCGGGTTCAAGTGGATCGCCCGGGCCGGCCCCGGCCTGGTGTACGGCTACGAGGAGGCGATCGGGTACTGCGTCGACCCGGACGCGGTGCGCGACAAGGACGGGATCGCGGCGGCGGTGCTGGCCGCGGACCTGGCGGCCACCCGCGCGGCGGCCGGCGACTCGCTGCTCGGCGCGCTGGACGAGCTGGCCCTGCGCCACGGGGTGCACCTCACCGGCGCGGTCAGCCTGCGGATGGGCGCGCCGCAGATCGCGGCGGCGCTGGAGCGGGTGGCCCGAGCGGGCGGCCCGGTCGAGCGACCGGCCCCGGACGTGCTGGTCCGGCGGGGCCCGGGCACCCGGGTCGCGGTGCGCCCGTCGGGTACCGAGCCGAAGCTGAAGGCCTACCTGGAGGTGGTCGAACCGGTGGCCGGTCCGCGCTCGCTGCCGGCCGCCCGCGAGCGGGCCGCCGACCGGCTGGCCGAGCTGTCGGCTGAGGTCCGCGCCCTGCTCGGCGGCTGATCCGCGCCCGCCGGCTTCGTCCGGGGCCGGCTGCGTCCGGGGCCGGCTGCGCACGCCGGCCAGCTCGCGCGGGCACACTGCCGGCATGCCCACCCTGCTGATCGTGCACCACACCCCCTCGCCGGCCTGCGCGGAGCTGTTCGACGCGGTGCTGCGCGGCGCATCCGACCCGGAGATCACCGGCGTCCAGGTGGTACGCCGGGCCGCGCTGGCCGCCACCGCGTCGGACGTGCTGGCCTGTGACGGCCTGGTCCTGGGCACCCCGGCGAACATCGGCTACATGTCGGGCGCGCTCAAACACTTCTTCGACCAGGTCTACTACCCGGTCCTGGACGACACCCGGGGCCGGCCGTACGGGTTGTACGTGCACGGCAACCTGGGCACCGAGGGCGCGGTACGGGCCGTCGGGTCGATCGCCGACGGGCTGGGCTGGCGTCCGGTGGCCGACCCCGTGGAGGTGACCGGGGAGCCGTCGAAATCCGATCTGGAGGCTTGCCGGGAGCTCGGCGCGACGGTCGCCGCCACCCTGATGGGCTGAGCCGGCCGCCAGGCCGCGCGGCCGCCAGGCGGCGCCAGTCCCGCCCGACGGCGCCCGGCGTCCCGTCAGATCCCGATGCCGCGCATCGCCGCCTCCGGGTAGCGGCCGCCGAGCACCGCGTCGGCCGGCGCGGCGGCCGCGATCGCGGCGAGGTCGGCCGCGGTCAGCTCCAGGCCCGCCGCAGCCACGTTCTGCTCCAGGTAGGTCCGCCGCTTGGTCCCCGGGATCGGCACCACGGTGGTAGCGGTCGACGCGCCCTGGTGGCCGACCCAGGCCAGCGCGAGCTGGCCCGCGGTGACCCCGCGCTCGGCGGCCAGCTTCTCCAGCGCGTCCACGATCGCCAGGTTGTGCCGCAGGTTCTCCTCGGCGAACCGGGGCTGGGCGCCGACCCGGAAGTCGCCCTCGCCGAACGACCGGGCCGAACGGAACCGGCCGGTGAGGAAGCCCCGGCCCAGCGGCGAGTACGCGACCACACCGATCCCCAGCTCCCGGCAGGTCGGCACGATCTCCGCCTCGATGTCGCGCGACCAGAGCGACCACTCGGTCTGCAGCGCGGCGATGGGATGCACCGCGTGCGCCCGGCGGATCGTGTCCACGCCCGCCTCGGAGAGCCCGAGGTGGCGGACCTTGCCCGCCGCCACCAGCTCGGCCATCGCTCCGACGGTCTCCTCGATCGGGGTGTTCGGGTCGACCCGGTGCTGGTAGTAGAGATCGATGTGGTCCACACCGAGCCGGCGCAGCGAGGCGTCGCAGGCGGCCCGGACGTAGTCGGCGTCGCCGCGCACCGTGCTGGCCGCCGGGTCCTCACCGCGCACGATGCCGAACTTGGTGGCCAGCACCACCCGGTCACGGCGACCGGGGCTGTCGTTGATGGCACGGCCGACCAGCCGCTCGTTGGCGCCGACGCCGTACATGTCGGCCGTGTCGAGCAGGCTCACGCCCAGCTCGAGCGCGCGGTGGATGGTGGCGGTGGATTCGGCGTCGTCGCCGGCACCGTAGAACTCGCTCATCCCCATGCAGCCCAGGCCCTGGGCGCTGACCTCGAGGCTGCCGAGCCGGCGGGTGGACAGGGTGCTCATGTGGACTCCTCCGTGATGTCGTCTCGTGATCGTCGCGGTGCTAGATCGTCGCGGTGCTAGACCGTCGCGGTGCTTGATCGCCGTCGCCACCGATCGCCGTCGCCACCGACCGTAGGAGTTGGAGCGCGCTCCAGGTCAAGTCGGGGCGCGCACCGGCGTACATAACACCGTTGCGCTAGCCTGCCGCCCGTGGCCCGACCGAAGCTGCACGACGAGGCGCTGCGGGTCCGGCTGCTCGAACAGGCGGTGCGCACGCTGTCCGAGGACGGCCCGCAAGGGCTGCGGCTGCGCAAACTGGCCGCCGACGCGGGCACCTCCACCACCGCGGTGTACTCGCTGTTCGGCGGCAAACCGGGGCTGCTCGAAGCCCTGTTCGACGAGGCGTTCGCCCGATTCGGGCGGCGGCTGGCCGAGGTCGAGTACACCGGCGAGCCGCGCGCCGACATGCTCGCCCTGGCGCACGCCTACCGGGCCAGTGCCTTGCACGAGCCGCACTTCTACCAGGTGATGTTCGGGCAGGTCGGCGGTGTGGTGGACCCCGGCCCGGAGTCCCGGGCACGCGCGCTGGACACCTTCCGTCCGCTGGTGGAGGTGGTCGGCCGGGCGATCGAGGCCGGCCTGATGCGCGCGGAGAACCCGGAGACCATCGCGACCGCGCTCTGGGCGTGCGTGCACGGGCTGGTGTCGCTGGAGTTGCGCGCGCTGCTGCCGATGGACGGCGGCGACCCCGCCGACCTGTACACCCGTGCCCTGACCGCGGTCAGCGCCGGCTTCGCCCCGTGAGCGGCAATGATCGCTCCGGCGCTGCTCCTATGCTCACGGGGCGCTTGCACCGCCCGCGCCGAACTGGCGGTCACCGGCGTCGCCCAGGCCGGGGACGATGAACGCGATGTCGTTGAGCCGCTCGTCGATGCTGGCGGTGACCACCCGCAACGGCAGCCCGGAGGCCTCGAGGTGGGCCAACCCCTCCGGCGCGGCCAGCACGCAGACCGCGGTGACGGCCGGGGCGCCGCGGGCCACCAGGAGCCGCACCGTGTGGGCCAACGAGCCCCCGGTGGCCAGCATCGGGTCGAGCACGAACACCCGCTGCCCGGCCAGCGATCCGGGCAGCGACTCCAGGTAGGGCACCGGGGCGTGGGTCCGCTCGTCCCGGGCCACCCCGACGAACCCGGTCCGGGCGCGCGGGAGCAGCCCGAGCGCCGCCTCGGCCATCCCGAGCCCGGCCCGCAGCACCGGCACCAGCACCGGCGACCCGGCGACCCGGTGGCCGGTGGTGGCGGTCATCGGGGTGCGGATCGACTCCTCGGCCAGCTCGAGATCCCGGGTGGCCTCGTAGACCAGCATCACCGAGAGATCGCGCAGGGCGGCCCGGAAGGCGGCGTTGACGGTGCGCTCGTCGCGCAGGATCGACAGCCGCTCCCGGGCCAGCGGGTGGTCCACCACGTGCACGTCCAGGGACCTTCGCATGGGTCCTGATCATGCCATCGGACGGGCCCGCCGTGCCGCCGGGACAACGACCCTTCGTCGATCACGCTACGTAGTGGTAACCGCAAGTACTTGGGCCTGATGTGACTGATGGGAAACAGGAGACGGTCAGCCTCCAAAGTCTCCCCGCATACCCCCTAAAGTCTCCTACTGACAGTAGCGGACTCGTCGATCATGAATCGACCTGCGACAATGCACACCGTCTCGATCCGGCTAGGAACGCTCGGAGGCAAGGTATGGATCACACGGCACAGGTGACCACTCCTCGTCAAGTCACCCACAGTGACTCTCTGAGCTGACCCAAACGGGTGGATATCGGGCCTGAGTGACACGCTTGAGGGCCCTCCGCCGCTGTACTCAGTAGGAGCCAGTCGTCAGGAGGTGATGGGCAGTGCCGGAGAACGCAGCAGCAGACGCGGCATTGGTGGCCGCGGCCGAGCAGCTCGGACAGTGCGATGGATACATCGTGCTCGCCGTGGACCCGCAGACAGGTGAGGTCGACGCGCACGGGCCCTACGACGGCATGTCCGCCACGTTGAAGGCCGATCGCCTCCGCCACGAGTTCGACCAGGGTGGCCTGACCGACGTGAGCGTCGGCGTGGTCCGCCTGCACACCACCCGCTGACCCAGATCCGGCGGGTCCGGCCCTCCCGGCCGGGCCCGCCGATCCGCTCGGGGACCGCACACGACGGCCTCGTCCGGACCACGCTCCCCGCCTGACTACCCTCTTCCGGGTGGTCACTCCGAACGCCGACATCGTCCCCGTCCAGCTCTCCCTGACCTCGGGGGACCTGATCACGTTGTGGGCTCCCCGGTGGCGGGAGAACGGCGAGGACTGGGAGGCATTCCTCGGCGACGAGGACTCGCTGTTCGCCTTCCCCGACGCCGCCGCGCTGGCCGCGTTCGTGCGGACCGTCGCCGAGCACGACCTCGCCGACCACCCCGCCTGGCCGCTCGTGCGCACCCTGCGCGCCGCCGAGCTCGTGCCGCAGGACGCGCACTGCTACGACCTGGTGGGGGTGCCCGAACTCGCGGCCGACAACCCGGACACCTGGACCGTCGGCGAGCTCGCCGAGATCGTCACCGTCACCCGTGCGCTGGCCGACACCTGCGGCCTGGATGCGGTGCACACGGTACTCGACTCGGCGCCGGGATTCGCGCTGCTCGACCAGGGCAGCTGGGCATTCGACGGCCGGGAGGGCCGCAAGCTCTGGGTGGAGCTCGCCGACACCGTGGTCCGCCGCTGGGACGAGGTGATCGACGCGCTGGACGCGCTGGTCCGCGAACCGGAGGTGGACGCCGACGCGCTGTCCCGGGCCCGGGCGGAGCTGGCCACCGCGGGCGGCGCGGACGCGCGGGGCGGCTCGACGGCCCGGGGCTCGACGTCGGACGATCCGACCGGCCACCGTGCGGCGGCCGACGGACCGACGGGGGACGGGGCGGGAGCGAATCCCCGGGAGCGGACCGGAGCACCGGCCACGGCCGCCGGTCCCGAGAGCTTCTGGCAGGAGGTTGGGATCGACCCGATCCTGATCGGCACCGCCCAGGGCGAGTACTACACGCTGCGCTGCTACCTCGACGACAAGCCGCTGTTCCTCGGCTCGCAGGGGCGGATCCAGGCGCTGCCCTCGGCCCGCGCACTGGCCCGGCACCTGGCCGGCGAGGGAGCCACGGACCACGACCTCACCACGGTCTCCACCTGGTCCGAGGTGGTCGCCGCGGCCGAGTCCGGCGAGCTCGCCGTCGAGGTCGAGCCAGAGAACACCTACCTGCTCACCGGGCTGGGCGACGACCTCGCCGACGGACCGGCGGCGATCGACCCCAACCAGCTCGACCTCGCCGTGGAACTCGTGCGCGACGTCGGCGAGTGGGCCGGCGACGACGACCCCCGACGCGCGCTGGCCCAGTCCCAGAGCCTGGGCTGGCTGACGTCGTTCGTGCTCCGGCCGGACCCGACCAGGCTGGCCCCGAGCCCGCCGTTCGACGCCGAGGCCGGCAGGTGGAACGCACTGGTCGACGGGCTCGTCGCCCGGCTGTACCGGCCCTAGTCCGGCGACACCGGCCCTAGCTCCAGCCGGCCGGCACGGCGCGGCGTCCGCGCGGTGCCCGGGTCACCCCCCGGCCGGCACCGGCCCCGCTTCCACGGCCGCATACCACGGCTTGATCACGTCGTTGATCAGGCTGAGCCGCTCGTCGAAGCCGATGAACGCGCTCTTCATCGCGTTGACCGCGAACCAGCGCAGGTCGGCCCAGCCGTAGCGATGCGTCTCGGCCAGCGACACCAGCTCGCTGGTCATCGAGCAGCCGGACATCAGCCGGTTGTCGGTGTTCACCGTGACCCGGAAGCGCAGCCGGGTGAGCAGGCCGATCGGGTGCTCGGCCGTTGAGCGGGCCGCCCCGGTCTGCACGTTCGACGTGGGGCACATCTCCAGCGGGATCCGCTTGTCCCGCACGTAGGCGGCCAGCCGCCCCAGCCGCACCGTGCCGTCGTCCAACTCCTTGATGTCGTCGGTGATCCGCACGCCGTGGCCGAGCCGGTCCGCGCCGCACCACTGCAGCGCCTCCCAGATCGAGGGCAGCCCGAATGCCTCGCCGGCATGGATGGTGAAGTGCGAGTTCTCCCGACGCAGGTACTCGAAGGCGTCCAGATGCCGGGTGGGCGGGAACCCGGCCTCGGCCCCGGCGATGTCGAAGCCGACCACCCCGTCGTCGCGGTAGCGCACCGCCAGCTCGGCGATCTCCCGGGACCGCGCGGCATGCCGCATCGCGGTGAGCAGGCAGCCGATCCGGATCCGCCGCCCCGCCCCCGCCGCCCGCTCGGCGCCGAGCCGGAACCCCTCCAGCACCGCCTCGACCACCTCGTCCAGGCCGAGGCCCTGCTCGACGTGCAGCTCCGGGGCATAGCGCACCTCGGCGTAGACCACGCCGTCGGCGGCCAGGTCCTCGGCGCACTCGGCTGCGACCCGGACCAGGGCCTCCCGACGCTGCAGCACGGCGACGGTGTGCGCGAAGGTCTCCAGGTAGCGCTTCAGGGAGCCCGATCCCGCTGCCGTGGTGAACCACTCACCCAGGGCGCCCGGGTCCGTCGTCGGCAGCCGCCGGTAGCCGGCCGACTCGGCCAGCTCCAGCACCGTGCCCGGGCGCAGCCCACCGTCCAGGTGATCGTGCAGCAGGACCTTGGGCGCATCCCGAACGCTGAGCGTGTCCAGCGGGCGGGGCGGGCCCGTGCCGATTGCCCGGTCCGGGGTGGGCTCCACGGTGAACGCCGTCATCGGCGCCACTGTAACGGCCTAGTAGCGCACACGATCGAGTGGCGCAACGCGAAATGCCGACCCGTGCGAGTGACTCTGCGCAGTTCGTTAACCTGATCCCTGCTCCGCTCCCCTGTCCGATCGACGAAAGCGCGCCCCGCCATGAGCGACCAACACACGTTGTCTTTCGACCGGATGCGCAGCATGCTCAACCGGGCTGCCGAGATCCGCGACAGCGAGCAGCAGCAGATCTTCGACTCGCTCGACGAGATCCACGCCCGGCTGGCCACCCTCGACGCCCTGGGCTCGATGCGCAAGCGGTTGGCCGAGCTGCCCGACCGGACCGAGGTCTCGGTGCTGGCCGAGCGGCTGGACGAGACCGTCGCCAAGCTCGACGCGCAGGACGTCGCGGTGTCCTCGGTGGCCCGCGCGGTGGACGCGCTGGTCGACCGGCTGGCCAAGCCGTTCGCCCAGCTCGACGGCCGGCTGGATGGGGTGGCCGGCCGGATGGAGGGCATCGCCGGCCGGATGGAGGGTCTGGACGACAAGCTCGGCGGCCTGCACAAGCGCCTCGACGACCTGGACAACCGCCTCGACCGCCACGAGCTGCGGCTGGACGGCATGCCGACGGCGATCACCGGGCCGGTCCGGGAGCGGGTCGGCGCGGTGGAGAGTGCGCTGCGCGGCCGGTTCGACGAGGTCGACGCCGGGATGCGCCACCAGTTGGAGCTGACCCGGGAAGAACTGCGCAAGTCGGTCGAGGAGGGCCACGACGGGGTGCGCGCCCAGCTCGACCAGGCCGCCGGCGCCCTGCGGGACCGCCTGGAGCAGACCGGCTCCGGCCTGCACGGCACGCTGCACGCGCTCGGCGAGCGCCCAGCGGTCGACCCGACCGAGCAGCTCGACGCGCTGGCCGCCCGGCTGGACTCACTCGCCGGCCGGGTCGAGGAGACCAACCGCCGGCTGGACACGGTGGACAGCACCGTCGGCGCCCGCCCGGACTCCGCGTCGCTGGCCGCGCTGGTCACGCAGGCCAACCAGGAGTCCGAGCGGCGCAATGCCGGCCAGCTGGACGAGGCGATGGCCACCTTCGCCGAGATCATCCTCGGTCGGGGCCCGGGCACCGGCGCCGCGCAGATGCCGATGCCCGCACCCCGGCCCGCGCAGCGCCGCACCCGGGCGAAGGCGGTCACCAAGGCCCGCAACGGCACCGCCCCCGACGACCCGGCCGACGCCGAGGTCGACGAGAACTGATCCGCCCGGTGGGCTGGTCCGCCCGTTCGGCTGATCACCACCCCGGCGACGTGACCGGCGGCCGTCCCGCTCGTTCGCCGCACCAGGGGGTACGTGCGATATCTGTCGGGCGACATCGGGAGGGCACAGTGGACGAGGCCAGCGTGACGATCGCGGCGGCCCCGGAGCGGGTCTGGGACATGGTCAGCGACATCACCAGGATGGGCGAGTGGAGCCCGGGCAACACCGGCGGAAGGTGGATCCTCGGCGCGTCGGGGCCGGCGGTCGGGGCGAAGTTCCTGGGCTTCAACAAGCGCGGGTTCGCCCGCTGGTTCACCACCTGCAAGGTCACCGAGTGCGAGCGGCCCAGCCGGTTCGCGTTCCAGGTGATCGAGAACCGGATGAGGTGGGGATTCCGGCTGTCCTCCACCGCCGACGGTGGCACCGAACTGACCCAGTGGCGCAACCGGGACAAGCCTCCGTTGGCCCCGATCGGGCTGGTCGCCAAGCTGCTGTTCCAGGGCAAGGTCGAGGAGGAGATGGTGGACGGCATGCGGCGCACCCTCACCGCTATCAAGACGAAGGCCGAGCAGCCCGCGGGCTGACCCGCCCAGCGCTCTCCCGCACGACCGCTCGCCGACGCCGGCGAGCGGTCGTGTGTCGAGCCACTACGCTGAGCGGCCGTGACCAGGTTCGGCTCCCCCGCTGTCGGCGACGCGTTGGGGCCGCGTCCAGCCGTCGTCCTGCTGACCGTCGTCCTGCTGACCGGCGCCCTGCTGACCGGTGCCAGCGGCTCCGCCGGTGCCGCGCCACCGCCGACCCCGGCACCGTCGCCGACCCCGGCACCGGGCGCGGCCGGCGCGCCGGTCCCGGTGTGCGCGCCCCGGACGTCGCCGCCACCACCGGTGGACACCTCGGAGGTCCCCCGCCCCGGCCAGCGGGCGCCGGGGCCGCTACCCGTGCCGGCCCGGCCGGTGGGCGGTCCTCGGCTGGGCGAGTGCGCGGACGTACTCCCGCCGGGGGCACCGTCGGCGCCGCCCGCCGTCACGGCCGCGTCGTGGGTGCTGGCCGATCTGGACACCGGCGCGGTACTGGCCGCCCGCGATCCGCACGGCCGCCACCGTCCGGCCTCGACCCTGAAGGTGCTCACCGCACTGGTCGCCATGCGGCGACTGGACCAGGACACTATCGTCCAGGGCACCCAACAGGACGCCGACATGCACGGCAGCCGGGTCGGGATCGGGCCGGGCGGGCGATACACGGTACGCCAGCTACTCACCGGTCTGATCATGAACTCGGGGAACGACGCGGCCAACGCGCTGGCCCGCGAGCTCGGCGGGGTTCCGGAGACGCTGGCCGGTATGTCGTCCACCGCCGCGGAGCTGGGTGCGCTCGACACCCGGCCGGCCACCACGTCCGGGCTGGACGGCCCCGGGATGTCCACCTCGGCCTATGACCTCGCCCTGATCTACCGGGTGGCGATGCGCGAACCGGTGTTCGCCGAGATCAACCGGACCCGGCTGTTCGCCTGGCCGGGCTTCGGCGCCAAACCGGGGTTCAGCGTCAGCACGGACAACCGGCTGCTGGCCAGCTACCCGGGAGCGATCGGCGGCAAGACCGGGTTCACCGACGACGCCCGGCACACGCTGATCGCCGCCGCGGAACGGGGCGGGCGGCGGCTGGCGGTGGTCCTGCTGCGCGGCGAGCAGCGCCCGGTCCCGATCTACCTGCAGGCGGCGCGGTTGCTCGACTACGGCTTCGCGCTGAGCCCCGGGACTCCGCCGGTCGGCAACCTGGTGGACAGCCGCCCGGTGGATCCGCCGGACGCCGCACCGGCCGCGCCGGCCCGGTCGAACCTGACCGGCACCCCGCCCGAGGACACCAACCGCGCGGCCGGGCTGGCCACCATCGGCGGTGGCGCGCTGCTCGGGATGCTGCTGTCGGTGCTGCTCGCCCGCCGCCGGCCACGTGGCGGGCACCTGGGCGCGGTCCCGGCGGACGCGGGCCCGGGGCGCGCCGGGCCGCCCGAAGCCGGCGCGTCGATATCCGGGCCCACGGCGGCGACCACGGATCCCGTACCGAGGTCCCGCGTACCGAGGTCCCGCGTACCGACGGAGCCCGGGCCGACGGCTCCCGTACCCACGGCTCCCGGGCCGCGCGGGGCCCCGGGGGCTTCCCCACCCGAGCCGGCCCGGACACCGGCCCGCCGACCGGCCGACGGCCCGCCGACCGAGCCGATCAGACCGATCACACCGGCCGGGCAGCCCCCGGCGGCGCCGGTCGGCGACCGTCCGACCGAGCGGATCGAGGCCGTCCCCGCCGGACGGCCGGACGATCGTCCGACCGAGCGGATCGAGCCCGTCCCCGCCGGGGAATCCGACGATCCGCTGACCCGTGCGTCCCGGTCGGTCGAGACGTGACAGACCCGACACACCGGGTGTCGACCGCCGTGCCCGACAAGATGCCGCGACCAGGACGTTGTTGACGGCGGGCCGGCCCGGTGCGCCGCGCCTGGGGTAGCCCCGCCCCCCGTCAGCCCCGTCAGGTCAGCCCCGTCAGGTCAGCCCCGTGAGCCCCGTCAGGTCGGCCCAGTCAGCCCTGTCAGGTCGGCCCAGTCGCCAGTCAGCCCGACCGGCGACCGGACCGGCGCCCGCCGAGGAGCAGCCCACCGCCGAGCAGGCCGGCCACCGCACCGGCGCCGACCAGCCCGGCAGTGGTAGCGGGGCCGGCGCCCCCGCGCACGGTGACCTCGGTCCGGATCACCGCCGGCGGCGGCGGCTCGGGCGGCAACGCCAGCTCGTTCTCCTTGGCGGTGGCCGCCCACGCGGTGAGGAACAGCAGGAACCGGGACACCGTGAAGATGAACACCATCAGCCCCAGCACCGGACCGAACAGCGCACCGGTCGGCGAGTTGGTGACACCGTCCAGGTAGACCACCATCACCCGGTTGATCACCTGGAAGCCGATCGCGGCGGCCACCGCCGCCTTGGCCGCGCTGCGCCAGGTGACCGGCTCGCGGGGCAGCCGGGCGATCACCCAGAGGAACACCAGCGTGCTGGCCAGCAGGCTGACCACCACGGAGGCCAACACGATCAACGGGGTCAGCCAGGTCAGGCCACCCAGGCCGAGCCACTCGACGATCTTCGGGGCGAGCCCGCCGATGGCGATGACCGCGATGGACAGCACCAGGGCGAGCCCGAGTCCGAGCAGCGCGGCCAGGTCGACCAGCAGCTTGCGCACCAGCTTGGGCGGGTCGTCACGCTGGCCCCACTGCTCGGACAGCGCCTCGCGCAGGTTGCCCATCCACCCCAGTCCGGAGTACAGCGCGATCAGCAGACCGAGCACCCCGACCGTGCCAGCCGACCTGATCGCCGAGGTGATCACCTCGTTCAGCGTCGCGGCCAGGTCGCCGGGCACCGCCTTGGTGACCTCCGCCTGGATCTGGGTGATCATCTCGGGGTTGCCGCGCAGGAACAGCGCGGCACCGGCGAAGCCGACCATGAGCAGCGGGAACATCGCCAGGATGCTGAAGTAGGTGATGGCCGCCGCGTAGTGGTCGCCGTGCCGCTCGGTGTAGCGGGCACCGGCCCGGACCAGGTGGTCCAGCCACTCGTGGCGGACCCGCAGCCGCTCGAAGGTCGACGGCTCGGCCGGCGGCTCCGGCGCGTCCCCTCCGCGCGCGGGCGGGTCAGCCTTCTTCAGCACGATTCCCCCTTCGGCGGCCGGCGAGGCGGCCCTGGTCGTGACTGGGTGAGACCGGTCGGCTCAGGTGCCCGGAGCCAGGAACCCGATCCTGTCGTACACCCGGGCCAAAGTCGCGCCGGCCACGTCCCTCGCCCGGGTGGCTCCGGCGGCCAGCAACCGGTCCAGCTCCGCGGGGTCGGCGAGGTAGCCATCGACCCGCTCGCGAAGCGGCTCGACGAAATCGCCCACCACCTCGGCCAGGTCCTTCTTCAGGTCGCCATACCCCTTACCCGCGTACTCGGCCTCCAGCTCGGCGATCTTGCGGTGGGTCAGGCCGGAGAAGATCGTCAAGAGGTTGGACACCCCGGGTTTGTGCTCCGGGTCGAATCGGATCTCCCGCTCGGCGTCGGTGACCGCCGAACGGATCTTCTTCGCCGACACCTTCGGGTCGTCCAGCAGCTCGATGATGCCGGCCGGGCTGGACGCCGACTTGCTCATCTTCGCCGTCGGGTCCTGCAGGTCGTAGACCTTCGCCACACCCTCCGGGATGAACGGCTCCGGCACGGTGAACGTGGCCGTACCACCGCCGGAGCCGAACCGGGTGTTGAACCGCTGGGCGAGATCCCGGCTCAGCTCCAGGTGCTGGCGCTGGTCCTCGCCGACCGGCACCCGGTCGGCCTGGTAGAGCAGGATGTCGGCGGCCTGCAGCACCGGGTAGGTGAACAGGCCGACGCTGGCCCGGTCGGCGCCCTGCCTGGCCGCCTTGTCCTTGAACTGGGTCATCCGGTTGGCCTCGCCGAACCCGGTGATGCAGCCCAGCACCCAGGCCAGCTGCGCGTGCTCGGGCACCTGGGACTGCACGAACAGGGTGCTGCGCGCCGGGTCCAGCCCGAGCGCGAGCAGCTGGGCGACCGCGCGGCGGGTGCGGGCGCGCAGCTCCGCCGGGTCGTGTCCGGCGGTGATCGCGTGCAGGTCCGGGATGAAGTAGAAGGCGTCGTGGTCGTCCTGCAGGGCCACCCACTGCCGGACCGCGCCGAGGTAGTTGCCCAGGTGGAACGAGTCGGCGGTCGGCTGGATCCCGGACAGCACCCGGGGTCGGGGCGAGGACGTCATGGGGCCCGATTCTCCCAGGACCGGATCGCACGGTGCTCGACCGGGCCGGCTGTCGGGCGGCCGCCCGCCCGCGCGGCCACCGGTCCCGTGCCCGCGCGGAGCGGCCGTGCCGCACATAGGCTCGGGCCGTGACTCGTGCCCGCGATCCCCGGACGACCACCGTGCACGCCGGGGAGGTCGCGCTGGGCGCCCGCCGCTGGGGTGGCGGTGACGGGCTGCCGGTGCTGCTGGTCCACGGGCTGTCCTCCAACGCGCGGCTGTGGGACGAGGTGGCGCGGGCGCTCGCCCCGGCCGGCCACTCGGTGCTCGCGCCCGACCTGCGCGGGCACGGCACGTCCGCCGCGGTGTCCGACCCGCCGGGGTCCGACGCCACCTCGGTCGCGGTCGCCGACCTGGCGACGGCCTGCGCGGGGCTGGGCTGGCACCGGGTGCTGGTGGCCGGGCAGTCCTGGGGAGGCAACATCGCGCTGCAGCTCGCGGCCGCGCACCCCGGGCTGGTCGCCGGCCTGGTGCTGGTGGACGGCGGGTGGCTGCACCTGGGCGACCGCTGGCCGGACCTGGACGCGGCGTGGCGCACGCTCGCGCCGCCGGACCTGACCCGGTGGCGGGCGGCCGAGCTGGGCACGCTGCTGGCCGACGCCCACCCGGACTGGTCGGCGGCGGCCGTCGAGGCCACCCTGGCCAACCTGGAGCGGCTGCCGGACGACGGCGTCCGCCCGTGGCTGTCCCGCGAGCGCCACCGCGACCGGGTGGCCAGCCTGCTCGCCCACCGCCCCCGCGAGCTCTACCCCCTGGTGCGCTGCCCGGTGACCCTGCTGGCTGCCGGTGACCCGCCGGACGCGATGGCCGAGGAGGCCGCGGCGGCGCTGCCGCACGCGACCCTGGTGGCCTTCTCCGGCGGCGACCACGACCTGCACGCCCAGTACCCCGGGCGGGTGGCCGAGGCGATCCGCCACGTGGCGATCGGAGCGTCGGCATGAGGCCCGGCCGGCTGGTGATCATGGGTTCCGGGGAGACCGCGCCGACCATGGTCGAGGTGCACCGCTCGGTCCTGGCCTCGGCCGGGAGCACGCCCGGCTCTGCTACGACACCGCCAGGCCCGGCACTGCTGCTGGACACCCCGTACGGCTTCCAGGAGAACGCGGACGAGCTCACCGAGAAGGCGGTCGCCTACTTCGGGCGCAACGTGAGCCGCACGGTCGACCCGCTGTGCTGGCGGGTCCCGCTGGACGGTCCCGAGCTGGACCGGGCGTTGACGGCGGTCCGCGGTGCGCGGTGGCTGTTCGCCGGGCCGGGCAGCCCGACGTACACGATGCGGGTGTGGCACGGCAGCGGGCTGGCCGACGCGGTCCGGGAGCAGATCCTCGGCGGCGGCACCGCGACGTTCGCCAGTGCCGCCGCGCTGACCGTCGGGGCGGTGACCGTGCCGGTGTACGAGATCTACAAGTGCGGCGCCGAGCCGGTCTGGGTCCCCGGCACCGACCTGCTGCGCGAGCTGACCGGGCTGCACGCCGCGGTGATCCCGCACTACGACAACACCGAGGGCGGCACCCACTCGACCCGGTTCTGCTACCTCGGCGAGCGCCGGCTGCGGATGCTGGAGGGTCAGCTCCCGGCCGGCGCGCACGTGATCGGGGTGGACGAGCACACCGCGCTGATCCTCGACCTGGCGCAGGGATCGGCCGAGGTGCTCGGCCGCGGCGGGGTCACCGTGCGCCGCGACGGGACGTCCCGGGTGCTGCCGGCCGGCACGGTCACCACGATCGACGACCTGGCCAGGCTGTCGACGGGCGGGGCGGTGCCGGCGGACGCGGCGGCGGAGCCCGGCGCCAGCGGCGGGGACCGGGATTCCGCGGGCCCGTCGGTCGGCGGTACCGGTGGCGGCCAGCGTCCCGACGGGCTGGCGGCCGGCGGGAACGCGGCGCGAGGCACAGCGCCCGGAAACACCTCGCCAGGGGTCTCAGCGTCGCTGCGGGAGGCCACCGACCAGGCCCGGGCCCGGTTCGCCGGCGCGCTCGGGGCCCGCGACGCCGACGCCGCGGCGACAGCGGTGCTGGAGTTGGAGCAGGCGCTGGCCGACTGGTCCACCGACAGCCTGCAGTCCGACGACGCCGACCACGCCCGGCGGGTGCTGCGCGGCATGGTGCTGGAACTGGCGTCGGCCGCCCGGAACGGTCTGGTCGACCCGCGGCGGCGGCTCGCCCCGTTGGTCGAGGCCCTGCTGGAGCGGCGTCAGGCGGCCCGCGAGCAGCGCGACTTCGGCACTGCGGACACCCTGCGCGACCGGCTGACCGATGCCGGGATCGACGTCGCGGACACCCCCTCCGGCGCCGAGTGGTCGCTCCGCGCCCCGTGAGTGCGTCACGCTGTTCCGGCATTACCTTGCACTCACCAGCCGCGAAGGCGGCAGAGGGGGCCGGTGTGGAGGAGGAGAACCGTACCTGCTCGGCATGTACGCACCGGCCCGGCTGCCCCACGACATGGCGTCGCTGGCGACCGGTCCCGAGCAGGTCCGACATCCGCCGCTCGCAGGGCGAACCGACCTGAGCCACCGGGAGACCGCCGGCATCCCACTGCCGGGACCCCGCGCGCTCAGAGGTTCCCGCGTCGCGCCTGCTCGCGCTCGATGGCCTCGAACAGCGCCCGGAAGTTGCCCTTCCCGAAGCCCAGCGAGCCGTGGCGCTCGATGAGCTCGAAGAACACCGTCGGCCGGTCCCCGATCGGCCGGGTGAAGATCTGCAGCAGGTAGCCGTCCTCGTCCCGGTCCACCAGCACCCCCCGCGCCCGCAACTGCTCCACCGGAACCCGGACCCGACCGATCCGGGCCCGCAACGCCGGGTCGTCGTAGTAGGCGTCCGGGGTGGCCAGGAACTCCACCCCGGCCGCCCGCAGCGCGTCCACCGCGTCCAGGATGTCCGAGGTGGCCAGGGCGACGTGCTGCACCCCGGCGCCCCGGTGGTAGCGCAGGAACTCCTCGATCTGGGACGGGCGCCGGCCCCGAGCGGGTTCGTTGAGCGGGAACTTCACCCGGCGCCGGCCGTCGGCCACCACCTTGCTCATCAGCGCGGAGTACTCGGTCGCGATGTCCTCGCCGACGAACTCCGCCATCTTGGTGAACCCCATGACCCGCCGGTAGAACTCCACCCAGCGGTCCAGCTGACCGAACTCGACGTTGCCGACCACATGGTCCACCGCCTGGAACACCCGCCGGCGGCGGTCGGTGTCCGCCCGGGGCACGAAGCCGGGCAGGTAGGGGCCGCGATAGCGGGAGCGGTCGACCAGGGTGTGCCGGGTCGCGCCGTAGGTGGCGATGGCGGCGCTGCGCACGGTGCCGTACCCGTCGGTCTCGTCGTGCGGCTCGACCAGCACCCTCGCTCCCCCCTCCCGGGCATGCGCCACGCAACGGTCGACGTCGGCCACCCCCAGCGCGATGTCGGCCACGCCGTCTCCGTGTCGGCGGTGGTGGTCGGCGAGCGGGCTGTCCGGGTCGGCCGCGCCGGTCAGCACGAACCGGACCCCGCCCGAGCGCAGCACGTAGGCGTGATGGTCCCGGTAGCCGGTCTCCGGGCCGCGGTAGGCCACCAGTTCCATGCCGTAGACCCGGCGGTAGTGCGCCGCGGTCTGGCCGGCGTTGCCGACCACCCAGACCAGTGCGTCCCAGCCGGTCACCGGGAACGGATCGGGGGTGTGGGTGCCGGATGCGCGGCCGGCCACGGCGAGGGTCATGCCGTCATGGGACGCCGGTCGCCGCCGACCGCGCAACAGGTCCACCCGATGCTGGTCATACTGGCCACCGGAAGCCGCCATGACCCGACGGAGGTGTGCGGGATGCCCAGCTCGCCGATCACCCTCGACGACCTCGACCTGGCCCTGCTGTCCGCGCTGCGCGAGCATCCCCGGGCGGGCGCGCTGGAACTGTCCCGCCTGGTCCGGGTGGCCCGGGGCACCGTCGGTGCGCGGCTGCGCCGGCTGGAGGAGTCCGGGGTGATCACCGGGTACGGCCCGGAGGTGGACCTGGCCGCCGCGGGTTACCCGGTGCAGGCGTTCGTCACCTGCGAGATCGCCCAGGGCGCGCTGGAGCAGATCGCCCGCGACCTGGAGGCCATCCCCGGGGTGATCGAGGCCTACGCCACCACCGGCACCGGCGACGTGC
>JAJCYC010000223.1 GCA_029263115.1 Pseudonocardia sp.
CGGTGCACCAGTAGACGCTCTCCCCGGGCTTGTGGTCGAACACCACGTGGTGGGTGTACGCGGCCTGGGTGAGGTAGCCGCCGGAGGTGTGCAGGATGCCCTTCGGCTTCCCGGTGGTGCCCGAGGTGTAGAGGATGAACAGCGGGTGCTCGGAGTCGAACGCCTCGGGGGCGTGGGTGTCCTCCTGGCGGTCCACGATGTCGTGCCACCAGACGTCCCGACCGTCGGTCCACGGCACGTCGGTCTCGGTGCGCTTGACCACCAGCACGTGCTCGATGCTGGGCGTGTCGGTGATCGCCTGGTCGGTGTTCTCCTTCATCGGCGCCTTGCTGCCGCGCCGCCACTGGCCGTCGGTGGTGATCAGCAGCTTGCACTCCGCGTCCAGGATGCGGGCCTTCAACGCGCCGGGGGAGAACCCGCCGAACACCACGCTGTGCATCGCGCCGAGCCGGGCGCAGGCCAGCATGGCGAACGCCGCCTCCGGGATCATCGGCATCTGGATGGCCACCCGGTCGCCCTTGCCGACACCGAGTTCGGTCAGCGCGTTCGCGGTCCTGCACACCTCACGCTGCAGCTCGGCGTAGGTGATGGTGCGGGAGTCGCCGGGCTCGCCCTCCCAGTGGTAGGCCACCTGCTCGCCGTGCCCGGCCTCGACGTGCCGGTCCACGCAGTTGTAGGCGACGTTGAGCTTGCCGCCGACGAACCACCTCGCGAACGGCGGCTGCCAGTCCAGTACCTGGTCCCACTCGGTCTCCCAGTGCAGACGGCGGGCCTGCTCGGCCCAGAAGCCCTCCCGGTCGGCGTCCGCGCGGTCGTAGAGGTCCGCCTGCGCGTTGGCCTGCGCGGCGAACTCCTCGCTCGGCGGGAAGCTGCGGCTCTCCGTGGAGAGGTTGCTCAAGGTGCTGGACTCGGTCATCCGATGACCTCCTGGTGCCGGTTCCTGGTCGTCGTCTGGTGGCGAACCTAGTGGTCGCGGTGAGTGCCGGCACACCGGGCGCCCGGGTTTGGACCTGTCCGAACGGGCAGGTGCCGCTCGGCTGGCAGGATGGCCCGGTGACTGTTTCCGTCGACCCGCTCGCCCCGCTGCTGTCGTTGTCGGGGGTGGCCGACGCGGTGCGGACCGCGCGCGAGGCGGTCGACCGGGCGCACGCGCACCCGACCAACCGTCGGGGCTGGCCGGCGAGCGCCGCCGAGGCCAGTGTGCGCGCGGCGAGGTCGTCGGCCGCGCTGGACGGTGGGGCGGTGTCCGCGCCGGCGGACGGGCTGGTCACCGACCCGGTGCTGGCCGGGGCGCTGCGGGTGGCCGAGGAGCTGGGCCGGCTGCTGCCGGTGTGGCGGCACGCCCCGCTGCAGGCGTTGGCCAGGCTGCACGTGCTGGCCGCCGCCGACCTCACCGACGATCCCGACCTGCTGGGTCGGCCGCGTCCGGTACCCGGGGTGGCCGCCCGGTTGGACCAGCTGGCCGGGCTGGTCGGCGGCGGGACGACGGTGCCGGCGCCGGTGCTCGTCGCGGTGGTGCACGGTGAGCTGCTCGCCCTGCAGCCGTTCGGCACGGCCGACGGGGTGGTGGCCCGGGCGGCGGCCCGGTTGACCGCGCTGGGCAGCGGGCTCGACCCGAAAGGGCTGGCGGTGCCGGAGGTCGGCCACCTGCGCCGGGCGGGCGAGTACCGCGCGACCGCCGCCGGGTTCGCCGCCGGCACTCCGGACGGCCTGGCCCGGTGGCTGCGGCACACCTGCTGGGCCTGGGAGCTGGGTGCCCGGGAGGCGGAGTCCATCGCGGCTGCGGCGGGCTGAGACCGCCGGGACGGTCGGTGCCGTTCCGGCTGGCGGGTCCGGCCCCGAACATTGACTCGGGCGGTGCCTCCGTGGTCCGGAAGCACCGCCCGCGTCGTATGAGAGTCCGGGGGTCCAGGCGTGCACTACGTGTCGTGATTGTGGCCTCGGCGCCCGGCGTCCCGGTACGCAGGCCCACGACGACATGCCTCCCGCGGCGTGCTGTGCGTGGCTTGCCCGGTTCTCACACCCGGAGCCCTGACGGGGGTGGACGATGCTCCTCTTCGTATCGCCCCGGGCCTGCCAGAGGTCCGTACTCAATTTCTAGTACGTGGCCGCGGTCACAGCAAGGGCGAGCTGAAGGTGCACCGTTTCAGACACGCTGAGTACCCGAATGCGGCGATCGAACCGGCGAGTAGGGACCCGTTCAGCGGCTTGCCGGTGACCGGTCACCCAGGGTTCATGCCGTGCTGGCCATCCGGGTCGCGTCGGTCGAAACTGGGCACGGCGGCCGCCACGGCGCGGGCCGGATCGCCGGGTCGCCCGCCGGCCGGCTCGCGGCCGCGCCCACGCCAGGCCACCGAGAGCATCAGCAGCGCGGCCACCCCACCCGCGCCCCACACCGCGCCCTGGGCCGGGATCGGGGCCAGGGCGCGGACCCGGGCGCCGACCCGCGAACGCAGCGGAACCGGGGCCGCGAAGTCGAGCACCGGCCAGCCGCGGCTGGTGGCGATCCGGCGCAGCGCGCGGTCCGGGTTCACCGCCCTCGGATGGCCGACCGCCTCCAGCAGCGGCAGGTCGGTGATCGAGTCGGAGTAGGCGTAGCTGTCCTCGAGCCGGTAGCCGTGCTCGGCGGCCAGTCGGCGGGCGGCCACCGCCTTGCCCTCCCCGTAGCAGTAGAACCCGATCTCGCCCGTGTAGCGGCCCTCGCGCACCACCATCTGGGTCGCCACGCAGTGCTCGACGCCCAACGCCGCCGCGACCGGTTCGACCATCTCCGCGCCGGAGGCCGACACCACCGCCAGTCGGTGTCCGGCGGCCCGGTGCCGCTCGACCAGTTCGACGGCTTCCGGGTAGATCATCGGTGCGAGAACCTCGGGCAGCGCCTCCGCGATGACCTCGCGGACCACCTCGGCGTCCCAGCCGGCGCACAGCGCGCTGATCCGCTCGCGCATGCGGTCCATGAACGCCGCGTCCGCGCCGGAGACCATCAACATCAGCTGGGCGTAGCCGCTGCGCATCATGGCGCGGCGCCCGATCAACCCGCGTGCCCGCATGGGACCGCTGAACGCCAGCGTGCTGGACCCGGCGACGATCGTCTTGTCCAGGTCGAAGAAGGCGGCCACTGCGTGGGAGTCCACACCGGCGAGCATAGGTCGCCGTCGGAGCGATCCCGCCCGAGGCCGCGGCCGGTCGGCCGGGCGGCGGACTCCTTCCGCCGGTCGGCGCGCACGGGTGGGTTGTCCGCCCGGACGGCGGCGAACGGAGGTGTCGACGGCGACGAATGGCGGGTCTCCTGCGCCGGCGGACGGTCTGCCCGGCAAACAGGATCTGGGCGTGACGGCCGGTATGGCAGTACAGTGGTGAATGTCCGGCTACGGTCGGGCAGGTTCAGCTCGACCCCCCGGGGCTGAACCGCACGGACGACCCCCGCCCACCCCCCTGGCGGGGGTCGTCCCATGCGTCCGGGTCTGTCCAGCGTCGATAATGCGCGAACCCGGATCGGACCGTACCTCCACCGACTGCTTCGACATCGACTGTTCTCGGTGCGTTCACCCGGTCGAGCGGTGCCCGGTGGGGTTCGTGTCGAGATCGCGCGCGCGGGGTGGCGCCCCCGATCTTCATTCTGCTCGCCCGGTCCGACGATCCGGGCCGGCGCGCCCGCGGTTGTCCACATCCGCAACAGCCGTCCACAGCCGGCGCGGGTCCGGTTCCGCCCCGGCGTGCGCCGGGCGAGGGTGGTGACGGCGGACGCGATCAGCCCGCCACCCGTCCCGGACGAGGGGAGCGCGAGGATGGAACCGTCCCGGCCGCTGGTGCTGGTCAGCGATCACGAACTGCTCGACGACCTGCTGCGGTTGGCCGCCGCGGCGGGCTGTGAGCTGGAGCGCGTGCCCGATGTCGCCGCCGCCCGGTCGTCCTGGTCGGCCGCGCCGCTGGTGCTGCTCGACGAGGCGGCGGCGGCCGGCTGTGCCCGCTCCGGTCTCGGCCGGCGCAGGCGGGTGGTCGTGCTCAGCCGAGGCGAGCCGCCGGCCGGGTTGTGGCAGCACGCGGTGACGGTCGGGGCGGAGCATGTCATCGCGCTGCCCGAGGGCGAGTCGTGGCTGGTGGCCGCCTTGGCCGATGCCGCGGAGGGCCCGGAGCGATCGGGGCGGGTGCTGGCCGTGGTGGGCGGGCGCGGTGGTGCCGGGGCGTCGGTGCTGGCCGCCGCGGTGGCGCTCGCCGCCTCGGACGACGGCGACCGGGCGATGCTCGTCGACTGCGACCCGCTCGGTGGTGGGCTGGACCTGCTGCTGGGCGCCGAGCAGGCCCAGGGCGTCCGATGGCCGGATCTCGGATTGTCGGAGGGCCGGGTCCCGGCTGCGTCGCTGCGGGCCGCGCTGCCGACCCCCGTGTCCGGCGGTGGGGGTCTGACCGTGTTGTCGTGCGACCGGAGCGGCCCGGGCCCCCGGCCGGGCGCGGTCGTCTCAGTGCTCGACGCGGGCCGACGCGCGGGCGAGACGGTGGTCTGCGACCTGCCCCGGTACCCGACCGACGCGGCTCTGGCCGCCATCGACGCGGCCGACCTGACCGTGCTGGTGGTGCCCGCCGAAGTGCGCTCCACCGCGGCTGCGGCCCGCGTGCTGGGGGTGCTGCGCCAGCGGGGCGGCTCCCTCGGGCTGGTCGTGCGGGGACCGTCCCCGGGCGGGCTGACCGGTCGGGACGTGGCTGCCGCGCTGGGACTGCCGCTGCTGCACGCAATGCGGCCGCAGCCTGGACTGGCCGGTGCGCTGGACAAGGGCGGCGCACCCGGCCGGCGCCGCGGCCCGCTCGCCGACGCCGCCCGGGCGGTGCTCGACGAACTCGACAACAGCGCGAACGGGGCCGTGCGTGCCCCAGGTCGCGGCGAGGTGCCGGCATGACCGCCTCATGGGTCACCGCACGGCCCGGGCCGGGAGTCGCCGGGTCCGCGTCGCTCGTCGACCGGGTCCGCGACCGGCTGGTCGGGGCCGGGGGCGAGATCACCCCCTCGACGGTCGCCGGTGCGGTGCGGGCCGAGGCCGGTGGCGTCATCTCCGACCGCGACGTGCTGGCCGCGCTGCGGTCGCTACAGCGGGAGTTCACCGGTGCGGGTGCCCTGGAGGAGCATCTGCGTGACCCGCGCACGACCGACGTCCTGGTCACGGCACCGGATGCGGTGTGGGTCGATCACGGCGCCGGGCTGAGCCGGGCCGACGTGCGTTTCCCCGACGAGGACGCGGTGCGCCGCCTCGCGCAGCGGCTCGCGCTGGCCGCCGGGCGCCGGTTGGACGGCGCGAGCCCGTACGTCGATGCCTTGCTGCCCGGCGGGACCGTGCGGCTGCACGCGGTGCTCCCGCCGATCGCGGCGGACGGAACCTGCCTGTCGTTGCGTGTGCTGCGTCCCGCCGCGCACGATCTAGCAGCCCTGCGCGGGCTCGGCATGGTCGATGACGACGGCTGGCGGCTACTGCGCGCGGTGGTGCAGGCACGGTTGGCGTTCCTGATCGCCGGTGGCACCTCGTCGGGCAAGACCACGCTGTTGTCCGCCCTGATCGGCTGCGTGCCGCATGACGAGCGGGTGGTGTGTGTCGAGGACGCGGAGGAGCTGCGCCCCGCGCATCCGCACGTCGTCCGGTTGGTGGCCCGCCCGCCGAACATCGAGGGCGCGGGTGCGGTGGTTCTGCGTGACCTGCTGCGGCAGGCCCTCCGGATGCGACCCGACCGGTTGGTGGTCGGTGAGGTCAGGGGCGCCGAGGTCTGCGACCTGTTGGCGGCGTTGAACACCGGGCACGAAGGCGGCGCGGGCACCGTGCACGCCAACTCCACCCAGGAGGTCCCCACCCGGCTGGAGGCGTTGGCCGCGTTGGGCGGGATGTCCCGGGCGGCACTGCACAGCCAGCTCGCCGCCGCGGTGCGGGTCGTGATGCAGGTCGCCCGAGCTTCCGGTGGGCGGCGGCTGCTCGCCGAGGTCTCGGTCCTCCAGCGGAGCGCCGCCGAGGTGGTGGCCCGCCCGGTGTGGCGCCACGGCATCGGCTGGACCCCGCAGCGAGATCTGTTGGGGGCCGAGCTTCGCGCGCGTGGGGTTGCCCCGCCGTGGTGACCTTTCTCGGCGGACCAGCGGAAGCGGGTGCGGCGCTGCTGTCGGCGATCGCGCTGCTGTGCTGGCCCGGGTCGCCGGCCCGGCCGCGGCTGCGGGCGTTGTCCCCACCGGCTCCGGTGGGCACGAGGTGGGTGTGGCGGTCCACCTCGGGTCGGTTGCCGGCGGGGCCGCTCGCCGTCGTGGTCGCCGTCGTGCTGGCCTGGTCGGGCTGGGGAGCGGGAGCGGGCGTGGCGGTCGGCGCGATCACCGGGCTCGGATTGCGTCGGCACCGGACCACCAGCTCCCGCCGTCGCGACGCGGCGCAGGTCGCGGCGCTGCTCGACGCGATCGGCCTGCTGGTTTCGGATCTGCGGGTGGGCGCCCATCCGGCGGCCGCCGCGGCCGCCGCCGCAAGCACCGGGCAGGAGGACGTCCATCGGGTGCTGGCCGCGGTCGCCGCCGGTGCCCGGTTGGGGGCTCCGGTGCCGCGCCTGCTCGAGCGGCAGGCGAGCTCCCGCGTGGCGATCGGTGACTGTCTGCGGCGCCTGGCGTCGGCCTGGGCATTGGCCGAGGCGCACGGGGTCGCGCTGGCTGATCTCGTGGAGGCGGTTCGCGCCGACCTCGAGGCGCGGCAACGGATGAGCGCCGAGCTGCACGCGCAGCTGGCCGGCCCACGCGCCACGGCGCTGGTCCTGGCCGGGCTGCCGGTACTCGGGGTCGCGCTCGGCGAAGGTGTGGGAGCCGGGCCGGTGGGCGTGCTGACCGGCACCGGTGTCGGCCAGCTGCTGCTGGTGGCGGGTACCGTGTTGGCCTGCGCCGGCGTCCTCTGGAGCGAACGCGTCCTGGCCGGGGCGGCGCGGCCGTGATCCCGCTTCTGCTGCTGGCACTCGCGCTGCTGACCGTGCCACCACCGCGATCGGGCCGGGCCCGGCTCGCGCGGCTCGTCCCGGCTCGGGCCCACGGACCCGGCGAACCGGGCGGCACGTCGCCCGGCCGGTGGTTGCCCGCGCTGGCCGGCGTGGCGGCGGGACTGCTGACCGCCACCCTGACCGGCGGCTGGACCGGGATCACCCTGGCCGGCCCGTGCGCGGTGCTGGTCGTCTGGGGGTGTCGCCGGCTGGTCGCTGTCGCCGGCCGTCCCGCCGCGCCCGACCCGCTGCCCATGGCGGCGGCATGGGATCTGATGGCCGCCTGCCTGCGCGCCGGTCTCCCGGTCGCGGACTCCGTCCGCGCGGTAGCGGAGCGGCTGCCTGGCCCGGCGGGCGGCGAACTGCGCTCGGTCGCCGACCGGTTGGTGCTCGGCGCGGCACCGCACGTGGCGTGGGAGGTGCCTGAGGGCTCGCCCCTGCACCGGGTGGCCAGGGCCGCCCGGAGGTCCGCGCACAGCGGCGCGGCGCTGGCCGAGGTCGCCGTCGCGGCGTCGACCGACGTCCGTGCCACCGCCCGGGAGCTGGCCGTCGCCCGTGGTCAGCGTGCAGCCGTCCTGATCACCGGGCCGCTCGGCTTGTGCTTCCTGCCCGCGTTCCTCGTGCTGGGGGTGGCTCCTGTGGTCATCGGGCTGGCCTCCGGCCTGGCGCGGACCTGGTGAGCCGACCTCCGCGCGTCCCCTACGGTCCCGCACCCGGGCGGGCCCTACCGCGTCTCGTGGCGAGACGCGGTCCGAACAGAACGAACAAAGGAGACCCCCATGTCAGCGATTCGACAGGCCTGGACCGGTGCGGTGAGCACGGCGCTGGACGGTGACGACGGGATGAGCACCGCCGAGTACGCGATCGGCACCATCGCGGCGGCCGCGTTCGCTGCGGTGCTCTATGCCGTCGTGACCGGTGACAGCGTGGTCGGTGCGCTCACGTCGATCGTGCAGCGAGCCCTCTCGGTCACCTTCTAGCCGTGCCGGACGTGCGGTTAGTGCACGGTGATCGCGGCGCGGTCACCGTAGAGGCGGCGCTGGCGTTGTGCTCGCTCGTCGCGGTCATGGTGCTGGTGTTGTCGTCGGTGGCGGCCGGTGCGGCCCACCTGCGCTGTCTCGACGCGGCCCGGGAGGCCGCCCGCCTGGTCGCTCGTGGCGAGCCGGACCGGGCGCGTCAGGTCGCCGAGTCGATCGCGCCCAGGGGAGCGGTGGTCGACATCCGGCTGCGCGCCGACGAGGTCGAGGTGCGGGTGTCCGCGGCAGCCGTGCCGGGTCTGCCGCTGCTGTCGCTGTCGGCCGCCGCGGTCGGCGTGTTGGAGCCGGCGGCGGTGACATCGGTCGCCGAGCCGGCTGCCGGGGACGCGGCGGGCGGATACCCGGCGGAGTCGGGCGCAGACCCGTCCGACCCGATCGACTCCGTGCGCGCCGGAGGGCCCCCGTGACCGGTTCGTCCCCCGTGTCGCCCGCGGACCGGGCGCCGCCGCCTGCGGACCGGATGGATGGCGGGTTCGCCACTGTCTGGGCCGCCGGCGCGGTCCTGGCGTTGGTCACCCTGCTGGCGCTCGTCGCGCACCTCGCGGCCGCGACGAGTGGTCGACACCGGGCGGAGGCAGCCGCGGATCTCGGTGCGCTGGCCGCCGCCGCGCACGCGGTCGACGGCGAGTCGGTTGCCTGCGCCCACGCCGAGCGTGTGGCACGACGGATGGAAGCGCGGCTGGTCAGCTGCCGATTGCACGGGTGGGACGCACGCGTCGAAATGACGGTGACCCCGTCGCCGGCCCTGCCCACCGCATCGGTAGCGCACGGCCGGGCGCGCGCCGGTCCAGCGGCGCAGTGACGGGGACGCGCGGCGCGGGCCCGCGTTGGCGTCGGCGGTTCATGGGTCGGTGAGCGGTTGGCTTGTTCCGATGAATGGGACCGGTCGGATCTTCGGCTCCACATCGCCGCCGGGAGCCGCGATCTTCACCCGTTGGACGGGCACCGGCACTGCGCTCGTCGTGAGCAGACCGCCGATCGGCGACGGCTGCTGGCGAGCTGAGGCGGTGAGCGACTTATCTGGTCCGGCGCACCTTTCCGGTGCGGCGGTCGCGACCGGTTCCGACGGAGGTTGACCCGAGGATGTCGTGGTGGGACGGCCAGCAGGCGGGCGACCGTGCCCAGTTGCGGGCCGGTGCACTCGAGCTCGCCGAACTGGGATGGCCGGTGCTGCCCGGTACGTTCTGGCAGGGCGGCCGCTGGGCCGGAGCCCCGGACGCGCCGCGCGGCGGTGCGGCACCGCTCGGCAGCCGCGGTAGCCACAGCGGCCGGGGTAGCCACGACCGGGCCACGGTGCGCCGGCGGTGGTCGGAGCTGCCCTACTCGGTATTGGTGGCCACCGGCGACACCGTCGACATGATCGAGATGCCGGCGCTGGTCGGGCGGCGGCTGCGCGCCCGGTTGCGGGATGCCGGGATTGCCGTCCCGGCCGCGGCCGGCCCGACCGGTCGATGGTGGTTCGCGGTCCGCTCGGGTGAGGCCCTCCGTCCAGAGCTGGCGTCCCGAGCCGAGGTCAGCCTGCACGGCCGCGGCTCCTGGGTCGTCGCTCCACCCACCTGCTCCGAGCAGGGACAAGTCCGGTGGCGGACCGGCCCCTCGGACTGTCGCGCGCTCCCCGACACCTACGACGTGCAGGTCGCCCTGCTCGAGGTCCTCGGCCAGCGACCGATACTGGCCGCCGTGACGTGTCCCGGAGCCGTGGCGACCGGCGTGCACAGCTGACCGGGTCGGTGCTCGACGGTCCACAACTGAATGCGCGTCCCGAGCGGATGCGCACCTGACCGCGGTGTCATCGGACGGCGGCATGCCGAGCCGGTGCCATCGCTCGCCCGCCGCGGGCCGGGACGACCCCCGACGTACCCGGCCCGCGGCCCGGCACCCGAGGCTCAGGTGTAGCCGAGCTTCTCGCTGCAGCTCGGCCAGGCCTCCCAGCCCTGCTCGCGCTGCACCTCCTTGGCCACCTCGATCTGCTCCTCGCGCGATGCCTGGTCGGCCGAGGGCGCGTACTCCCGGCCGCCGTGCTCCCGCCAGGTGGACTCGCTGAACTGCAGCCCGCCCTTGTACCCGTTGCCCGTGTCGGCCTCCCAGTTCTGGGAGCTCTCGCACTCGGCCAACCGGTCCCACCTCGCGTCCCGCCGGTCGCTGTCGGAGGCGGAGCCCGAGTCGTCGACGTCGGAACCCGACGAGGATTCGCCCGCCGCGCGGTCTCGGTCGCCCCGGTGCCGCGCGCCCCGGTTCCGCTCGGCACGCTCGCCGTCCCGACCACGCACGCGGTCGTCCCGGTCCCGCGACCGACGATCGGCGCCGTCGTCGTCGGTCCGCTCGCGGACGGACGCCCCGCGATCCGATGCACCGCGGTCCTCGTCCTCGGCGCGTTCGCGGGCCCGTTCCCGCGCATCGCGACGCTGCTCCCGGTAGCGGTCCAGGTCGTCCCCGTCATCGTCGGAGAGATCCTCGGGCGTGTGCCAGGCGCCGGCCGCGGGAGCAGCCGCGGCAACGCCGGCCAGCGACAGTGGCGCGCCGAGCACGAGGCCGAGCGCCCCGACTCCGGCCAGGGCGAGACGGTTGGAGCGGTCAGGTCTACGGTGGCGACCGGTCATCGGAACCCCCAGGCCGAGACGAACGGCCGAGACGAATGGCTGGTGACCGAGAGCATATAGCTCGTCACAGACCGTGCCTAAAGGACATCCCGGGCACCGGTCCGCCGGGACCGGTTCGCCGGGACGCGAGCGCCACCATCGGGACAGGCCCGGCAGCGGCTACGGCGTCCCGCGGGCGTTCAGCACCCGGGTGAGTTGGGCGATGGTGTCGTCGCCGAGCTTCTCGATCGCGCCCTTCACGAACGGCGTGGCCAGCTTCGCCAGGCCGTGGAACTCGAAACCGGCCCGGTAGTGGATGGCCGTTCGGTCGCCGTCGGGCTCGAAGGTCATGTCGTCGGTGGTGCTGACGGTCTTGTTGCCCCCGGAGAACGTCACCCGGCGCGGCTCGTAGCGGACCAGGGTGTACTCCAGCTCGGTCTGCTTGCCGCGAAACTCCGAGACGTTGTGCCAGCGGGCGCCGACCTCGACCGGTCCCTCGCCGATCCGGGTGGTCCGGACGGTGCCCGCGTCCCACTCCTCGGTGGTCGCGAAGTCGGCGAGGTAGACGACCACCTCGTCGGCCGGCAGGTTCACCGTGGTGGTGCGTAGAAGTTCAATCATCAGTGTGCCCCCGGTTGCCGAGTTCCCGCCTGCCGCCAGCCTGCCACGCCCAGCCAGACCTCGGATGTTTCCCGGCCGTCCGCTGCGCCACGCTTCCTGCGACGACGACGATCCGTCCAGGGTGACCCGGCGGGAGGAGTGGACGTGCCCGAGTTCACCGTGGCGACGATCACCGCGGAGTGGATGAACGACTGGTTCACCTCCGACGGCGACGGCTCGCCCGCGTGGCGCCCGACGTTCGTCCGGGACGGTGTCGGGTGCGACACCGAGAAAGCCGCCGGGCTGCTCGCCGGCCTGATCACCGAGCTGGATGCCGACGTCGTCGCGATGCAGGAGGCAGCCCAGCCGCTCCGGGGAACTGGCGCTGTTCCTGGACACCCACTCGCCGACGGCGGCCGGTCGCGCTACGGGTTCGTGCACGGCGGCGACGGCGGCGCGCAGAAGCTGGCGCTGCTGGTCGCGCCACCGGTCACCGCGTCGCTGGTGCCCGCCTCCGCACTCGGCGACCTGCTCGACCCGTGGCTGGCCGACGTCGACGGGGACGCCGTGGTCGACGAGTACCAGTTCACCCGCAACCCGCTGGTCTGCCGGGTCGAACTCGACGGGCACCCGGTGGAGGTGATCGGCGCACACCTGAAGTCGAACTTCATCAACCAGGGCGAGCGGATGTGGAACGATCCGGCGCGCCGCCTGGAGTTCGTCAGGTCCGCGCTGCGCAACCGCCGCCGGATCGCAAGCGAGGGCATGCGGACGCGGCTCTACCTGGACCGTCGCCCTCGGCGCCGAGCCCGATGCGGCCATGGTGGTGCTCGACGACCTCAACGACGGGCCGGTGTTCGACGACTTCGTGACCGAAGAGCCGGCCAAGCGGCTACTGCTCGACCACATCATCGCCTCACCGGCGGTGGCCGCCGCCGGGGCGCAGTGCGCAAGGTTGCCGGGTCGGGCCGGATCGAACACGACGCGTGGGCGAAGCACCGCACCGGTGACGGGGCCCGCCGCGACGAGCGCGCCACCGACCAGCCACCGTGCGGCTGTCGACCGTCGGGTAGTGCCGTTGGCCAGACCCGAGCGTGATCAACTGAACAGGGGACAGGAATCGGCGCGCGGATCCCTGCCTGGTGTTCAATTGATCATCTGGCGAGCGAGCGGGCGAGAGTCTGGCGGGGGTCGGGTGGGTCGGACCCTCTGCCGGGCCCGGTCCGGTCCGGCCGGGTAGTCGGCGGCTTGCCTCAGACCCCGACCAGGTCGCAGACGAAGATCAGCGTCTCGCCGGGCGCGATGGCTCCGCCGGCGCCGCGGTCGCCGTAGCCGAGGTGCGCGGGGATGACCAGCTCCCGGCGGCCGCCGACCTTCATACCCTGCACGCCCTGGTCCCAACCGGCGATGACCTGGCCGACGCCGAGCCGGAAGCTCAGCGGCGCGCCCCGGTTCCAGCTGGAGTCGAACTCCTCGCCGGTGGACCATGCCACGCCCACGTAGTGCACCGAGACCGTGTCGCCGGCCTGGGCGGCGGCGCCCTCGCCCTCGGTGATGTCGGTGATCTGCAGGTCGGCCGGCGGCTCGCCGCCCGGGAAGTCGACCTCGGGCTTCTGGTTCGTCACGGCGCGCACGCTACCCAAGTCGCCCGGACCGGATCGCGCGCACCCGAGGTGCTCGTATCCTGGCGGGCATGGCAGGGGGCGGCCGTCGGGCGCGGGTCGAGGACGTGCACGAGATCGCGTCCGGGATGCCGCACGTGACGGTGTCGCACGGTCCGGCGGGCAACGCGGTGTACCAGGTCGGCGGGAGGTCGTTCGTCTACTTCCGCACGCCCCGCCCCGACGCGGCGGACCCGGAGACCGGCGTGCGCTACCCCGACGTGATCATCTTCTGGGTGGGGTCGGACGAGGACAAGCTCGCCCTGGTGCAGGACGGGTCGTCGCCGTTCTTCAGCACGCCGCATTTCCACGGTCATCGTTCGGTGCTGGTGCGCGCCAGCCGGCTCGGTGAGCTCAGCCGCGCGGAGTTGGCCGAGGTGGTCCAGGACGCCTGGCTGTCCCGCGCGTCCAAGCGCCGCGCCACCACCTGGCTGGCCAGCCAGGGCTGCGGCTGACGTACCGACCTCAGACGCGCTCGATGATGTTCGCGGTGCCCATGCCGCCGCCGGTGCACATGGTGATCAGCGCGGTCGAGGCGTCCTGGCGCTCCAGCTCGTCCAGCGCGGTCTGGAACAGGATGGCCCCGGTGGCGCCGATCGGGTGGCCCAGGGCGATCGCGCCGCCGTTGACATTGACCTTCTTCGGGTCGATGCCCAGGTCCCGGATCGTCTTCAATGGCACGGACGCAAACGCCTCGTTGATCTCCCAGAGGTCGATGTCGTCGACGGACATCCCGGCCTTGCGTAGCACGATCTCGGAGGCCGGACCGGGTGCGGTCAGCATGATCACCGGCTCGGCGCCGGCCACCGCGCCCTGCAGCACTCGCGCGCGCGGGGTGAGTCCGTGCGCCCGGGCGTAGCCCGGCGAGGCCAGCAGCATCGCGGCGGCGCCGTCCACCACGCCGGAGGAGTTGCCCGCGTGGTGCACGTGGTTGACGGCCTTGACGTCCGGGTAGACCTGCGTGCACAGCTCGTCGAACGTGGGCCCGCCGTCGAGGGAGTAGGCGCCCATCTGCACGAAGGCCGGCTTGAGCCCGGCCAGTGACTCGACCGTCGCGCCGGGGCGGGGGTGCTCGTCATGGCCCAGCGCGACGGCGCCGTCGGCCCCCCGGATCGGCACCACGCTGCGGGCGAACCGGCCCTCGGCGATCGCCTTGGCCGCCCGGTCCTGGCTCTGCACGCCGAAGGCGTCCACATCCGCGCGGGTGTGGCCCTCGATGGTGGCGATCAGGTCGGCGGAGATGCCCTGCGGGACCAGCGGGTGCTTCGCCCGCAGCGCGGCGTTGCCGCTGGTGAAGTCGGCCCCACCGGGTGCGGGGGTGAACCGGGACATCGATTCCACCCCGCCGGCCACCACCAGGTCCTGCCAGCCGGCCAGGATGCCCATCGCGCCGAACATGATCGCGTTCTGGCCGGAGCCGCAGAACCGGTTGATCGACACGCCGGGAGTGGTGATCGACCAGCCGGCGGCCAGCACGGCCATCCGGGCGATGTCGTTGCCGTGGTCGCCCTTCTGCTCGCCGTTGCCCATCACCACGTCGTCGACCTCGGCCGGGTCGAATCCGACCCGCTCGCGCAGCGCGTTCAGCACCTGGGCGAGCACCTCCTGCGGGTGGATCCCGTGCAGCCCGCCTCCCGGCTTGCCCTTGCCCCGGGGGCTACGCACTCCGTCGATCAACCACGCCTCGGACATCCGCCTACCCCTCGCCGGTGCCGTACCACTTACCAAACGACGTTAGCCCACCCCCGGGCCAACCGGTATGTTCGCTCGGTGACAGCAGCAGGGGCGTCGGCGGCCACACCCGGGATGTTCGACCTGACCGGGCAGGTCGCCCTGGTGACCGGTGGCAACAGCGGTATCGGGCTGGGCATGGCGCGCGGCCTGCACGCCGCCGGGGCCACCGTGTGCATCTGGGGCACCAACGAGGAACGCAACGCGAAGGCCGCCGCCGAGATCGGCGAGCGGGCGCACGCCACCCGGGTCGACGTCGGCGACGAGGACGCGGTGGCCGCGGCGATGACCGCCCTGGTGGCCGAGCACGGCCGGTTGGACTCCTGCTTCGCCAACGCCGGGATGGAGTCCGGGCGGGTGTCGCTGCTGGAGACCAGCCTGGACGACTTCCGGCGGGTCACCCGGGTCAACCTGGACGGCGCATTCGTCACCATGCGTGAAGCCTGCCGGCAGATGAAGGAACTCGGCGATGGCGGCAGCATCGTGGCCACCTCCAGCCTCACCGTGCTGTTCGGCCAGGCCGGCGGGTACGCCTACACCTCCAGCAAGCACGCGCTGATCGGCATGGTGCAGGCCATCGCGGTGGAGATGGCCCGGTACGGGATCCGGGCCAACGCGCTGCTACCCGGCTGGACGGTCTCCGGGGTCACCGAGAACGCGTTCGCGAACGAGAAGTTCGTGGCCAACGTGATGCCCCGGGTTCCGGTCCGTCGCTGGGGTGTCGGCGAGGACTTCGCCGGAATCGCGGTCTACCTGGCCAGCCCCGCATCGACGTTTCACACCGGCGACTCCATCCTGATCGACGGCGGCTACGCCGCCTTCTAACCCCCACCCCACCCCACCCCACCCACCCCCCCACCCCGCGCCCGCCGCGCCCGCCGGGGGCAACGAGCCCGCGCATGCACCCCGCTCAGTCCCGCCGGGGGGCAACAAGCATGCTCGTCCGCCCGGGCCGCCCGGGCCGCCCGGGCCGCCCGGGCCGCCCGGGGCACGCGGGGGCGCGGGGGGCGCGGGGGTAGTGAGCCTGCGCATTCGCCCCGCTGAGTCCGCGCTCCCGGGCGGGCACGGAGGGTAGCCCCGGTCGACGTTCTCGCCGACTCTCGACGCCGAGGGTGGACCAGTGACCGATGCGTGGGATGTGCTGCACGACCCGGGGCCGGCGGACCAGCACTGGACCACGGACAACGTCGGCGAGGCGGCGCCGGGGGTGTTCACCCCGCTCAGCATGAGCATGTGGCTCGACTTCGGCGACCGGATGCCGCGCGAGGTGATCCATCGCATGGGGGTGTTCTCCGCCCGGGACCGGGCCGGGTACCCGCTGATCGTCTTGCCGTTTCCGGGGCCGGATTGCGCTGCGGCTCGCGTACATCGTGGACCCTCGGCGACCGGCTGCCGGGAGTCAGCGACCGGTACACCGTGGCGAACATGTTCGCCACCGTCCCCGACACCATGACCTTCGCGCTGACCCGGTCGCGCTACCTCGCGGTCGCGGCGAAGACGCCCGGGTGATGTGGCGGGCGCCGGACGGGGTGCACGCCACCGCAACCCGGACCGGCGCGAGCGGATCACGTCGCTGCCCGGATGGACGTCGAGCAGACCACGGCGGTGCTGCGCAGGATGAACGCCCGCTACGCGGGCCGGCCCGAGCGGGAGAACTCGGTGGCCCGCGCCGCCCGGGCCCGCGAGCACCTGCCGGTGGCCCAGCGTGAGCTGCTGGCCGCGCTGCCGGCGGCCCGGCGCCCGGCGGCCCGGCTGGTGGCGCCGGGCCGCGCGGCTGTTACCACTGCGCGGGGTTGGCAAGCGCTCGTTCCTGCAGGCCGTGGACGTCTGTCGGGGCGGCGGGCCGCCAGCTCGGCGAGCAGTTGGAGATCGACGCGTTCCAGCTGACGATGACCGGGCTGACCGGCGAGCTGACCGAGCTGACCTGCGAGCGGACCGGCGAGCTGCCGGCGGCCGCCGCCGGGCCCAACGCCGGCGGGAGTACCAGGCGGTGGGCATCCCAGCCGCTGGCGCGGCGAGCCCCGATCCAGGCCCTGCGGCGACCGCCGGGGACCCGGCGTCGACCGGGCTGGTCACCGGGATCGGCGTCAGCTCCGGGGTGGTGGAGGGGGTGGTGCTCGACCCGAGCTTCCCGAGGTGCGCGACGGCGAGCTGCTGGCGACGCCGACCACCGACCCCAGCTGAGCGTCGATCATGTTCGTGTCGGCGGCGCTGGCGGTGGACATCGGCGGCACGCTCAGCCAAGCCGCCGTGGTGGCCCGGGAGCTGGGTCTGCCGTGCGTGGTCAACACCCGGGTGGGCAGCCGCGCACCGGTGACCGGGTGCGGGGGGACGGTTCCGCGGGCACCGTCGAGGTGCTGGACCGGGCAACTTAGCGCCAGGGACAGCGCGGGGCCGTCCGGGGCCGCATAATGGTCGAGAACAGCAAGAATGACGCGGTACCCAATCCGGGCAGGTAGTAAACGATGCTGAGGCGCTCTTCACAGTTTCGGGTGTTTTCCCAGCTCGGAGCGCTTGCGAACATGCGCATTGCGAAAATTTCTGTTAACTTTCTGAGATTATGAAGGCCGAAACGACCAGTCCGTCCGACTTGCGGCGCAATCGGGCGATTCGTATCAAGCCGCCCGTGGTGGACGACGGGGTTGACCTCTGGCGGATGGCCGCCGAGTCCAAGGTGCTCGACGTCAACTCCCGCTACTCCTACCTGCTGTGGTGCCGCGACTTCTCCGACACCTCGGTGGTCGCCCGTCGCGGCGAGGACGCGCTGGGATTCGTCACCGGCTACCGGCGTCCCGAGGTGCCGGACACGCTGTTCGTCTGGCAGGTCGCGGTGGACGAGCGCGCCCGGGGTGAGGGCCTTGCCGGCCGGATGCTGGACTCGCTGGTGGACCAGGTGGACGACGTGCAGCACCTGGAGACCACCATCACCCCGGACAACGACGCCTCGATCGCGCTGTTCACCAAGTTCGCGGAGCGCTGGGAGGCCGACGTGGACCGGCGCGAGCTGTTTGACGAGGAGCTGCTGGGCGACGACCATCTGCCGGAGAACAGGTTCCGGATCGGCCCGTTTCGGACCGAAGGCAGGTTGAGGAGCGTTTCGTGAGCACACTCCCGCCGTCCATCTTCGGGGCAGTCGAGTCCGAGGTGCGGGGGTACTGCCGCAGTTGGCCGGTGTCCTTCGACACCGCGGTCGGTTCGCGGATGACCGACGTCGACGGGCGCGCCTACCTGGACTTCTTCATGGGCGCCGGCGCGCTGAACTACGGGCACAACAACCCCGCGCTCAAGCGGCCGCTGCTGGACTACCTCACCCGTGACGGTGTGGTGCACTCGCTGGACATGCACACCGCGGCCAAGGCGGAGTTCCTGGAGACGTTCAGCGAGCTGATCCTGCAGCCCCGCGGGCTCGACTACAAGGTCATGTTCCCCGGGCCCACCGGGACGAACGCGGTGGAGTCCGCGCTCAAGCTGGCCCGCAAGGTGCGCGGCCGCCCGCACATGGTCAACTTCACCAATGCCTTCCACGGGATGACGCTGGGCTCGCTGGCGGTCACCGGCAACGCGAAGAAGCGGGCCGGCGCGGGTATCCCGCTGGTGCACGCCACCCCGATGCCCTTCGACAACTACCTCGGGGGCAAGACCCCGGACTTCGTCTGGTTCGAGCGGCTGCTCGAGGACGCCGGCAGTAGCCTGAACTCCCCGGCCGGGGTGATCGTGGAGACCGTGCAGGGCGAGGGCGGGCTCAACGCGGCCCGGATCGAGTGGCTGCAGGGCCTGGCCGAGCTGTGCCGGCGCTACGAGCTGCTGCTCATCGTGGACGACGTGCAGATGGGCTGCGGGCGCACCGGTCCGTTCTTCAGCTTCGAGATCGCCGGGATCGAGCCGGACATCGTCTGCCTGTCGAAGTCGATCAGCGGCTACGGGCTGCCGATGGCGCTCACCCTGTTCAAGCGCGAGCACGACCTGTGGAGCCCCGGCGAGCACAACGGCACCTTCCGCGGCCAGAACCCGTCGTTCGTCACCGCGACCGCCGCCCTGCGCGAGTACTGGGCCGACGACACCCTGCAGCGCTCCACCGAGGCCAAGGCCCAGCGGGTGGAGGCGGCGTTGAACGCGATTGCCCGCGACAACGCAGGGGTACACCTCAAGGGCCGCGGCCTGGCCCAGGGCCTGAGCTTCGCCGAGCCGGAGCTGGCCGACAAGGCGGCCGTCGCCGCGTTCGAGCGGGGCCTGCTGATCGAGACCGCCGGACCGAACAGCGAGGTCGCCAAGCTGTTCCCGGCACTGACCATCACCGACGACGAACTGAACGAGGGACTCGACATCTTCGCCGAAGTCGTCCGGAGCGTGACCAGGTGATCGTGCGCACGCTGACCGACATCACCGACACCGACCGGGACATCAAGACCCCGAACTGGCGCAGCAAGCGGATCGTGCTGGCCGGTGACCGGGTCGGTTTCTCGCTGCACGAGACCGTGCTGGACGCGGGCTCGGTGAACGACTTCTGGTACGCCAACCACGTCGAGGCCGTCTTCATCACCGAGGGTGAGGGCGAGCTCTACGACAAGGACAACGACGTCACCTACCAGCTGGCGGCGGGTTCGATGTACCTGCTGAACGGCCACGAGAAGCACCAACTGCGGCCCCGTACCCAGTTGCGCGCCGTGTGCGTGTTCAACCCCCCGGTGACCGGCCGAGAAGTGCACGACGAGAACGGCGTGTACCCGCTGATCGTCGAACCGGAGATCAGAAACGGGGAGAGTGAGAGCAGGGAGGCATCATGACCGCCGAGGCCCAGCGGTACCCGGGTCACGGCACCAGCACCGTGTACGACACCGCGCAGTACGCTCCCGACAACCCCTACCCGACCCGGGTCGCCGACCGCCCCGCGCTCATCGAGCGCCGTGAACCCACCGTATGGGGTGACACGCGCCGCCCGGGGCCGCACACCGCCGAGCAGTTGGCGCTGCACGACCGGGACGGCTTCAGCACTGTCCAGGGTCTGCTCACGCCCGACGAGGTGGCCGAACTGGCCGGCGAGCTGGACCGGATGGCCGCCGACCCGACTCTGGCCGGGGACGACCGGACGATCGTGGAGAAGCGCAGCCGCCAGGTGCGCTCGGTGTTCGAGGTGCACCGGGTCAGCCGGCTGATCGCGGAGCTGGCCGCCGACGAGCGGTTGGTCGGGCGGGCCCGGCAGATTCTCGGCTCGGAGGTGTACATCCACCAGAGCCGGATCAACTACAAGCCCGGCTTCGCCGGCGGCGGGTTCTACTGGCACTCCGACTTCGAGACCTGGCACGCCGAGGACGGCATGCCGGCGATGCGCGCGGTGAGCGTGTCGGTGTCGTTGACCGACAACTTCCCTTACAACGGCTGCCTGATGATCATGCCGGGTTCACACCGGACGTTCGTCTCGTGCGTCGGCGAGACCCCCGAGGAGCACTACCGGGAGTCGTTGCGCCAGCAGGAGTTCGGCACGCCGGACACCGAGAGCCTGGCGCTGCTGGCCGACCGTTACGGCATCGCCCAGTTCACCGGAGCGGCCGGATCGGCGCTGTTCTTCGACTCCAACTGCATGCACGGCTCCAGCGACAACATCACGCCGTTCCCGCGCTCGAACATCTTCATCGTCTACAACAGCGTGCACAACGCGCTGCGCGAGCCGTTCGCGGCGCCGGCCCGCCGCCCGGAGTACGTGGCCGCCCGCGAAGTGACGCCGGTCGGTCGGGTCGGGTAGAAGTCGTTCAGGTGGCTGCCTGGGAAGCGCCCGAGCCTCTGATCTCGACACTGACCCGCAACGGGGTGAGTTCGGGGCGCTTGGGTACGAAGCCGTCGCCGGTGCGCCGGCCGCGGGCGCGCCCGTAGAGGTAGGGCAGCATGTACTGGCGGGCCCAGACCAGGTCCTCCTGGCGGCGGTGCAGCCACGGGTGCGGATCGGCCTCGGGCCACGGGTCGCGCCAGTTCTCGGTGACCGGCACGCCGAGCACCTCGAGGGTGCGCAGGGCGACCAGCCGGTGCCCGGCGGGGGTCAGGTGCAGCCGGTCGGCGCCCCAGCACCGCGGGTCGGACAGCGGCGTCATCGACCACAGGTCGACCACCCGGCAGCGGTGCCGGTCGGCGACGCCGCGCACCAGCTCGTTGAAGGTGGCCACCCGGCCGCGGATGCGCCGCAGTACCGGTATCCGGCGGACGTCGAAGCCGATGAAGATGACCACCTCGGCCCCTGTGCCGACCAGCCGGGCCAGAGCGGTCTCGAACCGTTCGGCCACCGAGTCGGGGCTGCACTGCGGGCGGATGATGTCGTTGCCGCCGGCGCTGAAGGTGATCAGGTCGGGTCGCAGCCGCTCGGCGATCGGCACCTGGTCGGCGACCACCTGGTCGAGCATCTTGCCGCGTACCGCCAGGTTCGCGTAGTGCAGGTTCGGCACGTCGCGGGCCAGTCGCTCGGCCACCCGGTCGGCCCACCCGCGCGGGACGCCGTCGTCGCGGAAGTCGTCGAGGCCCTCGGTGAAGCTGTCGCCGACTGCGACGTAGCTGGTCCATGGTGCCGACCGCATCGAGGTTCCCCTTCGTTCCGCAGTTGATGTCACCGCAGTTGATGTCACCGCAGATTCACCTGACGGTTAGATGAAAGCTACCAATTATCACCTGCCGTCACCCCGCTGGTATCCCTAGTTCTGCCGGTTGGCAATCACGTTTAGGGCACAGTGGGGGCATGGCTCGGGAACCCGACGCATCCGCGCCGTCACTGACCGACGTACTCGGAGGTCGCCGCGGCATTCTGGACGCCGCCGGGCCCGCTGTGGCGTTCGTCACAGGTTGGATTCTGGGTGGTCGGGCCGATCCGGTCGCCGGGCTGTGGTGGGGCGTGGGCGCGGCGGTGGTCGTCGGATCCGGGTTGGCGGTCTACCGGCTCGCGGCCGGTCGGCGCCCGGCCGCGGTGCTGCTCGGGTTGCTCGGCGTGGTGCTCGCGGCGCTGATCGCGCTGCGCACCGGTCGGGCCGCCGACTTCTTCCTGCTGCAGATCGCCTCCAACGCGGTCAGCGCGCTGGTCTGGGCGGTGTCCATCGCGGTCCGCTGGCCGTTGCTCGGGGTGATCGTCGGGCTGGCGCTCGGCCAGCGCGCGCAGTGGCGGGCCGACCCGGACCTGGCGCGGGGCTACCGGCGGGCCAGCTGGTTGTGGGTGGGGCAGTACCTGGCGCGGCTGGCCGTGTTCGTGCCGCTCTACCAGGCCGACCAGGTGGTTGCCCTGGGCATCGCCCGCGCGCTGACCTGGGTGCCGGTGGTGGTGTGCGTGCTGGCCTCCTGGCCGGTGGTGCGTGGCGCGCTGCCGCCGGGGCACCCGGGCATCCGGCACCCCCGCACGCCGACCGGGTGAGTCGACTCACCATCCGGCTCGGTTCGGTAACCTCGGGGTAGGCCCGGAACGTCATACAGGTGTCAGCCGAATCGCCGTCTGTCTTCTGGGAGCCATGAACGACAAGCCTGAACCACAGCTGGACACCCGCCCCGATGTGGACGCGCGGTCCGCCGGGGTCGACACACCCGCCTCGGACCACGCGGACTCCGGGCGCTCCACGAGCCGGGCCGCGGAGCTGACCACCAGCAAGGTGCTCGCCGGCGGCATGGCCGCCGCCACCGCCGCGGTGCTGGGCTCGCACTACGGGTCGCTGGGCACCGTCGGTGGCGCAGCCGTCGGCTCCGTCATCACCACCGTGGGCACCAGCCTCTACCAGCGCTCGCTGGAACGCGCCCGGACGAGGGTCGCCACCCGGGTGCCGGGCGCGACGGCGATCCCGCGGCCGCGATCGGCGAGCCCGACACCGCGCCGCGGCTCGGCTCTGCGGGCCGACTCGCCCTCGCGGGCCGACTCGTCGTCGACCGTGCGCCGATGGGCCCGCTACGGGCTGGTCGCCACGGTGCTCGTCTTCGCGGTGGGGCTCGGTCTGGTGACCGGCGTCGAATGGGTCAAGGGTGCCCCGCTGTCGGGCGGCGCCGGCGGAACCAGTGTCGGCCGGCTGGTCGGGCCCACCCCACCGGTCGCGCCGTCGGAACCGGAGCCGGGCACACCCGCCGGGAACGGCGACTCCGCCGGGAACGGCGACCCGTCCGAGGACGCGGATCCCTCTGCGGACGCGGAACCGTCGGACGGGCCCGCGCCGTCGTCGCCCACCCCGCCGCCTTCGGGCGAGCCGCCGGCACCGCCCGATCCGCTGCGCATGCCGGGGAGCGAGCTGCTCCTGGGTCGCTGAGCGGCTACCGGGCCAGCAGCGTGGCCAGCAGGTCGTCGCCGAGGTCCTGGGTGGGCCCGGGGTAGGCCAGCCGGTCGCGGTCGTACCACGCGCGGGGGGCTTCCGGGTGCGGGCCGCACAGACCCACCCGGCCCTCGCCGCTGCGGGCCACCAGGGCGGCGATCGTGCCGTTGGCGTAGCGGGCGAGCACCTCGACGCCGGCGGCCTTGCGCCTGGGCACCATGAACCCGCCGTCCTGGAAGTACATCAGCCGTCGGGTGCCCCGCCAGGTGACCGGGACGAGCGCGGGGTCCGGCGTGGTCACCGACGCGCGCTTGGACGAGTAGTACTCCTCGACCCGCCCGGGAAACAGGTTGAAGAACCCCGGCTCGGCGAGGAACCCGCCCATGCACACCCCGAGGTAGCGCCCGCCGCCGTGCACGAACCGCCGGATCGCGCCCTTGTCCTTGCGCTGGCGTCTGAACGCCTGCTCGTCGTCGCCGTCCGCCCCGGGCTGGGCGTAGAGCAGGGTGTCCGGGTGCGCCAGCGCCTCGCGCACCGACATCTCCCCGTTCGGGCCGGCGGTGGCCACGGCCAGTTCCCCGCCGGTGGCGGCGATGATCATCGCGGCCAGCGCGGCGGTGTCGTCGCCGTCGGCCGGGCCGGTCCAGTCGTCGCTGTAGACCACCGCCAGCCCCGAGCGACGGTTCATCCGGTCAGCGGCCCGTCTGCCTCGGCGAAGTGCGCGGTGGTGCCGGCCACGGCGTCCAGGAACCGGTCGTACGCGGCGCGGTCGACGTTGTCCACCCGGTCGCACGCCTCGTGGTAGCACTCGTCGTACACCTCGCCGGCCTCGCCGCCCCAGTCCCGCGCCTGCTCGGCGGTCTTCTCGTCGGCGTCCCCGGCATAGACCCCGCCGCTGGGCACGCCGGCGTCGACGAACGGGTCGTAGTCCGACGCCTCGTCGTAGAAGGCGGTGAGCTCGGGGGTGATCCCGGCGGCCTCGAACTGCTCCACCAGCACCTGCCCGATCGTCTCCGAGCCGGGCGGGCCGGCGCGGGAGGTGCGCTCGCCCTGCCCGCCCTGCACGAAGTACCCGGCGTTCGGCGAGCCCAGCATGTCCAGGTTCAGGTACATCAGCAGGCTCTCCCGCTCCGCGTCGGACAGCGTCTCGACGTAGTGCGTCGAGCCGAGCAGGTCGTACTCCTCCGAGCCCCAGAACGCGAACCGGACCATGTTGCCGGCCTGGGGCGAGCCGGCCCTGTCGGACATCGTCCGGGCGATCTCCAGCAGCGCCGCGACCCCGGTGCCGTTGTCGTTGATCCCCGGGCCCTCGCGTACCGAGTCCAGGTGCGCGCCGAGCAGCACCACCCGGTCCGGGTCGCCGGTGCGGGTCTGCGCGACCACGTTGCGCAGCGGCCCCGGGCGTTCGCCCCGGCGGCCCTCGCCGGCCGGGTAGATGGGGGTCTGCACGTCGAGCCCGGCCTCGCGCAGCACCCCGACCACGTAGTCGACGCTCGCCTCGTAGCCGGGGCCGCCGGAGGCCCGGTTGCCTCCGTTGTCGTCGGCGATCCGCTGCAGCGCCTCCAGGTGCGGCAGCGCGCCGTCGGCCGACACCCCGGACACCAGGTCACGTTGCAGCGCGGTCTGCGTGGGAAAGACCTTCGTGGCCGACCCGCCCGTCGCGGCGCAGCCGGCGAGCACCGCCCCGGCGAGCACCGCCCCGACGACCAGCACCGCCCCGACGACCAGTACGACGGCGACCCGCCTGCCGGCCGTCCGCGCGCGGACCCCGCTCGTCCCGATCGGACCCATCTCCGCATTCCCCCCAGCAGTGCCCTGACGACCTACTTACGGTCTATCAGGTCGCGCCGGTACCCGGGCCAGCCCGTTGTGGAGCAGCTGACGGCGCTGCGGCGCTGGTCGGTGCGCCCACTCATCACGTCAGCCAGCCTCGACCGTGCGCCACTCTCGCCGACTCCACCCCCACCGATGGTCGGCGGGCTCTGGGCGATGAGCACAGCATCACCGTCAGGGTCCGGGCGAGCCTGCGGCTGGCGAAATCAGCAGGCAGCCGCTCACTCGGTCGTCGACCCGCTAGTTCACCCGTTTCGTGGCGGCCAGCTTCGGGACTCCGGCCGCGTCCGGGGTGATGGTCAGGTCGAGGCGGTCGGTGGTCACCGTGCCGCCGCGGCGCTGGGTGCGCACGGTGACCCGGACGGTCCGCCGGTCGAGCGCGATCGGGCCCTCCACCAGGGTCACGCTGGCCACCTCCCGGTAGAACCTGACGTACCCGGCCGACCCGCCGACCGTGCGCTGGCGCTCCGGCGACAGCTCCGCGAACGCCGCGCCGGTGTCGCCGGGCAACTTCGCGTAGTACCCGCGGACGAACGCCAGGTACGGGCTCTGCGCCGGGGCGGGCGGCGGCGCCGGTGGCTCGGCCTCCGCGATCGGGATCAGCGCGCGCAGCCGGTCGATCGCCGGGCGGACCTGCCCGGCCACCGACGGATCGATCATCAGCGCCACGTTGGCCGCCGTCAGCACCACCGCCGCCCCGATCAGCACCGCCGGAGCCCGGGATCGGCGGCGGCGGGCCGCCGCCAGTTCGTCCTCCAGGCCGCGGATGCGTTCCATCAGCCGGATGTCGTAGGCGTTCCACTCCTGCGGGCCGGTGAGGTGCACCTCCGGGCCGCCGGTGTCGGGCTGGGCGGGGTTGCCGAACCACCGGTCGTCGGCGGCCACCTCCTCGCCCTTCATCAGGAACGAGTCGGCCTCCAGCACCGAGCGCTCGCCCATGGTGACGCCGTAGTGCACGAACGCGCCCACCCCGACCGTCGCGCCGGCGCCCACGGTGCTGTAGTCGGACTTGAGGGTGCCGTCCTCGAGTGAGTGGCACTGGATGACACTGCCGGCGTTCAGCGTGGCGTCGTCGCCGATGGTGACCAGCGTCTTCTCCGGCATGGTGCAGCCGTCGTTGAACACCCGCCGGCCGACCCGCACCCCGGCCAGCCGTAGGATCACCGGGTTGAACGGGGTGCCGGCGAACGGGGAGCCGGTCATCAGCTTCCACAGCCGTTCGTGCCGCCAGAAGTACGGGTCGTAGATGGAGCAGTACTTCGGGGTGAGCCGGCGGAAGCCGAACGCCAGCCGCTCGACCAGGATGCCGAGCGCGAGCGCCGAGACCAGCCCGACGATCGACGCGCCGACCAGGGCCAGCTCGCCGAAGCGCCGGTAGGTGCCGAGTACCGCGCCGGCCACCAGGATGCCCAGCAGCACCTGCACCCAGCCGACGCCCAGGAACAGCAGGGCGGTGACGAAGTTGTGCCGGTTCTTGCCGCGCAGGCCCCGGCGCAGCGCGGCCGGCTCCTTGAGGTGGTCGAACGCGGCATCGCGACGCACCGAGCGCGGGATCACGAACGGCGGCGAGCCGAGCAGCCCGCAGTCCTCGCGCACCGGCCCGTCGATCGGCACCATCACCTTCGTGCCGAACAGCACGTTCGCCCCGGTCCGCCCGCCCGCCGGGTAGAGGATGCTGTTGCCGAAGTAGTTGTGCTCCCCGACCACCACCGGGTCGACCCGGAACGCGGTGCCCGACCAGCCGATGTTGTTGAACGACAGGCCGTCGGAGACCATCGTCTCGGTACCGATGGTGACCAGGTACGGGGTGTCGTGGCGCAGCGCGACACCGAAGTTCGAACCGCTCTGCTTGGGCCGCAGCATCCGGTAGCCCAGTGCGCGCACGTAGTGCAGCACCGCGGAGCTGTCCCCGAACAGGTTCATGTAGAAGCTCGAGTTCGTCATCGCGGTGATCGAG
>JAJCYC010000224.1 GCA_029263115.1 Pseudonocardia sp.
AGCCGGCGCCGTCCGGCGGCGAGCAGCACGGTCTCGTGGCCGAAGGTCGAGTACGTGGTCAGCGCCCCGCAGAAGCCGGTGCCCAGCAGCGCGGTGAGTTCGGGCGAGGCCGCGGACCCGAGCACCGTGCCCAGGATCAGCGAACCCACCGTGTTCACCGTGAACGTGCCCCACGGGAAGCCGCTGGCGTGGCGGGACTGGACCGACCGGTCGGTCAGGTAACGCAGCACCGCGCCGACGGCTCCGCCGAGCAGCACCAGCAGCGGGGTCACCGGCCGCCGCCGGGTATCGCGGGTCCGCCCGGACCGGCGCCGAGCCGGCGGGCGAGCGCAATGCCGATCCGGGTCGCGGACAGTGCCGCCAGCAGCGTGCCGCCGAGGTAGCCCAGCGCGGTGCCCACCCGCCCGGCGCTGAGCAGTTGCTGGGTCTCGACGGTGTAGGTGGAGAACGTGGTGAACCCGCCGAGTACCCCGGTGGCCAGGAAGGGGCGGAGCAGGTGGTGGCCCCGGCGCAGTTCGGTGAGCACCACCAGCAGGGCACCGATCAGCAGGCAGCCGAGGACGTTGGTCAGGAAGGTGGCGAGGGGGAATCCGCCGGTCGGCGTGGGCAGCCCGAGAGCCAGCCCGTGGCGGGCCAGTGCGCCCAGCGCCCCACCGACGGCGACCGCCGAGATCACCGCGCGCTGTCCGGCGAAGACCCGTCCCGTCATCGCCGCAGCGTAGGGCAGCGCGGCTGAGAGGATCACGGAAAACGTGGCGAAGGCCACGCCACCTGCGCAAGCATGGTGCTTGCTGTAGCTAGCACCGAGGGGTAGCGTCGGTCTGGTCAGGAGAAGCCCGACCACGAGACCGAGGGGTGGCGCAGGTGAACAAATCCGAGCCGAACCCGGTCGAGCAGGTGGGTCAGGCGGTCGGCCAGGCCGTGGAGGACATCGGCGCCTACATCCGTCAGCAACGGGAGGGCGCGCAGGTGTCACTGCGTCAGCTCGCCAAGCTGGCGGGGGTCAGCAACCCGTACCTCAGCCAGGTCGAGCGTGGGCTGCGCAAGCCGTCCGCGGAGATCCTGCAGCAGATCGCCAAGGGTCTGCGGATCTCGGCCGAGGTGCTCTACGTTCGGGCGGGCATCCTCGAGGAGCGCCCGGCCAGTGCGGTGACCGACGCCGTGCTCGTCGATCCGGAGCTCACCGAGCGGCAGAAGCAGGTCCTGCTCGAGATCTACCTGTCCTTCCGACGGGAGAACGAGCGCGACGGTGCGCTCGGGCCGGACCCGTCGGTCGACTCCGGCACCACCGAACGCGCGAGGTCGACGGAGAGTGTCGCGCTCTCGTCAGAGCTTTCGGTGCCGGACGTCCACCTGTCCGGCAACCAGCAGTCCACCAACCACCAGCCCAACCCAGAGAGGTGACTACAATGGCCGTTTCGCTGCCGACGTCTGCGGACGTGCGCAAGGTCCGTTCGCAGGCGACCAAGACCGTCAACACCCAGTTCGACGTCGTTCGTACCCCGCTGCTGGCGTGGGTCGGCGCCGGTGACCTCGCGGTCACCAAGGTGACCGAGGCCGTCGAGACCGCCCGCACCCGGGCCGCCGAGCGTCGTGAGCTGGCCGCCAAGCGCCGGGAGAAGCTGCAGGCCCGGGTCAGCGAGCTCCCCACCGAGCTCAAGGAGACCCTGACCACCGAGGAGCTGCGCAAGCGCTACGAGGACGTCACCGGCCAGGCCAAGACCCGCTACGAGGAGGTCACCGGCCAGGTCAAGAAGGCCTACACCGAGCTGGCCGACCGCGGCGAGGTCGCCGTGGAGAAGATCCGGACCCAGCCTCAGGTGAAGAAGGTCCTGGACAGCGTGTCCGAGGCCAACACCGAGATCGAGAAGCGGGTGGAGAAGGCCGTCGACGACCTGCACGACGCAGGCGAGGAGGTCCTCGGCCGGGTGAGCACCCAGACCCGCTCGGTCGGCGAGAAGGCCACCCGCGCAACCCAGAAGCTGGCCACCGACGCTGCCGAGACGGTGACCGAGGCCGGCGACGAGCTCGCCGAGTCGGTCGGCGAGGCCGGCGACGAGGCGGCCAGCGCCACCCGCAGCGTCACCCGCAAGGCGGCCAACCGTTCCGCCCCGGCGAAGAAGTCGGCCGCCACCAAGCGCACCAACGGCGCGGTCACCAAGTAGTCCGCACGGCCCGAGGGCGTCCGGCACAGGTCGGCCGTCCCCGGGTGAGCATGGTTGACCGAAACGGGCCCCGGAGCCTCCCCGCTCCGGGGCCTGTGTGCGTCTGCGGTGCGGCGGATACGCGCCGAGGCGACGGGCCCGTGTGCCGAACGCCGTGGCGCCAGTACGCTGACCGGGTGGACGTGCTCTACGTACTTGACGGCTACATCATGTTGGCGTGCTGGATCGTGGGCATCCCGGTGGGCCTGTTCGCGGTCATCGACGCGGCGCGGGCCCGGGCCGACGCGTTCAGCGCCGCCGACAAACTGACCAAGCCCGCCTGGCTCGGCATCACCGGAGGTGGCCTCGCGGCGCTCATCCTGTTCCAGGGGCCGATGCAGCTGCTCTGGCTGATCGGGCTGATCGCGGTCCTGGTCTACCTGCTCGACGTGCGCCCCAGCCTGATCGAGGTACAGGGCGGCCGCCGCTGAGCGGCGAAAGGCGGCACCGCCGCTGAGCGGCGAAGGACCGCACCGCCGCTGAGCCCGTCCGGTTCGCCGTGAGCTGAACCGTGTCCGGAATCGAGGAAACGGTGTAAGCGTTGCTGCTGGCATGACAGAGATGCTCAAGCTGCCGGTGCTTCCGCTGCCCGATTCGGTGGTGCTGCCCGGCATGGTGGTTCCGCTCCGGCTCGACGAGCCGGAGGTCCAGGCCGCAGTGGACAGCGCGGCTGGCGCCTCCGCCACGGCCGCGGGGTCCGGCGGTCACCGGGTGCTGATGGTGCCGCGCCCGGACGGCAGGTACGCGGCGGTCGGCGCCGTCGCGGTGATCGAACAGATCGGCCGGCTGCCCACCGGTGATAAGGCGGCCGTGGTGCGCGCCGAGTCCCGGGCCCGGATCGGGGTCGGGGTCGGCGGACCGGGCGCCGCGCTGTGGGTGGAGACGACCCCGCTGCAGGCTCCGCCGGCCACCGGGCGCACCCACGAGCTGGCCAAGGAGTACCGCGCCCTGGTGGTGTCGCTGCTGCAGCGGCGCAACGCCTGGCAGGTGATCGACTCGGTGGAGCGGATCGCCGACCCCGGCGAGCTCGCCGACACCGCCGGCTGGGCCTCCTACCTCGACCTGGAGCGCAAGTCCGCGCTGCTGGCCGAGCCGGACCCGACCCGGCGACTGGAGCTGCTGGTCGAGTGGACCGGCGCGCACCTGGCCGAGCAGGACGTCTCGGAGAAGATCGCCTCGGATGTCCGCGAGGGCATGGAGAAGACCCAGCGGGAGTTTCTGCTGCGCCAGCAGCTGGCCGCGATCCGCAAGGAGCTGGGGGAGTCGGAGCCGGACGGCGGTGATGACTACCGCGCCCGGGTGGAGGCCGCCGACCTGCCCGATGACGTGCGCAAGGCCGCGATGGTCGAGGTGGACAAGCTGGAGCGGTCGTCCGACCAGTCCCCGGAGTCCGGCTGGATCCGCACCTGGCTGGACACCGTGCTGGACATCCCGTGGGCGGTGCGCACGCCGGACAACCACGACCTGACCGGCGCCCGCGCGGTGCTGGACGCCGACCACGCCGGGCTGGACGACGTCAAGCAGCGGCTGGTCGAGTTCCTCGCGGTGCGGGCCCGGCGTGAGCGCCGCGGTCTGGTGTCCGTCGGAGGCCGGGGCTCCGGCGCGGTACTCGCGCTGGTCGGCCCGCCCGGGGTCGGCAAGACCTCGTTGGGGGAGTCGGTGGCCCGCGCGATGGACCGCAAGTTCGTCCGGGTGGCGCTGGGCGGGGTGCGGGACGAGGCCGAGATCCGCGGCCACCGGCGCACCTACGTGGGCGCGCTGCCCGGCCGGATCGTCCGGGCCATCCGCGAGTCCGGCTCGATGAACCCGGTGGTGCTGCTCGACGAGATAGATAAGATCGGGTCCTCCTACGGCGCTACACAAGGCGACCCCACGGCCGCGCTGCTCGAGGTTCTCGATCCGGCGCAGAACCACACCTTCCGGGACCACTACCTGGAGGTCGACCTCGACCTGTCGGACGTGCTGTTCCTGGCCACCGCGAACGTCGGCGAGGCCATCCCCGGCCCGCTGGCCGACCGGATGGAGGTCGTCACGCTGGACGGCTACACCGAGGCGGAGAAGGTTGCCATCGCCCGCGACCACCTGCTGCCCCGGCAGATCGAGAAGGCCGGCCTGGATCCGTCCGACGTGGAGTTCTCCGAGGTCGCGCTAGCGATGATCGCCGCCGAGTACACCCGGGAGGCCGGGGTGCGGCAGCTGGAGCGCGGCCTGGCCAAGGTGCTGCGCAAGGTCGCGGTTGTACTTGACAGCAGCGTCCAGCCCGACCAGGCCGGCGCGGACAACGCGGCGGACCCGGACGGCTCGTCGAAGGCGCGGCCGGTGCACATCGACGCGGACGCGCTGGTCGGCTACCTTGGGCGGCCGAAGTTCACCCCGGAGTCGGCCGAGCGCACCTCGGTTCCCGGGGGGGGGGGGCTACCGGCCTCGCGGTCACCGGCGCCGGCGGCGACGTGCTGTTCATCGAGGCCACCCAGATGGACGGCGAACCGGGCCTGACGATCACCGGGCAGCTCGGCGAGGTGATGACCGAGTCCGTGTCGATCGCGCTGAGCTACCTGCGGTCGAGAGGCCTGGCCGGCGAGCTGGCCGCGAAGAAGCTGCACGTGCACGTGCCGGCGGGTGCGGTGCCGAAGGACGGGCCGTCGGCCGGGGTGACCATGACGACGGCGCTGGCCTCGCTGGCGTCCGGGCGCCCGGTGCGCTCGACGGTGGGGATGACCGGTGAGGTCACGCTGCAGGGCAAGGTGCTGCCGATCGGCGGGGTGAAGCAGAAGCTGCTCGCCGCGCACCGGGCCGGGCTGACCGACGTGATCATTCCGAAGCGCAACGAGCCGGACCTGGACGACGTGCCCGCTTCGGTGCTGGAGCAGCTGCGGGTGCACCCGGTGGCCGACGTGACCGAGGTGCTCGCCCTGGCCCTCGAGCCGGCCCCGGCCAGCATGGTGGCCGCGTGAGGACGTCGTTGTAGGTCGGCACACCCGTTCCGTGTGCCGCACACGTGCCGCAACACGTGTGCGGCGCACGAACGGCGTGTGTCGCGCCCCGGGGGTGACGAGTGCGCGTGGATTCTGGTACGTACGACTCGTCCGAACCGACGCCCACCACAGCAGTTCCGATGACGCTCAGCGCCGCCGCGCCCGGACCGGCCGTCACCGCGACCGACAGCCCACTGCCGCTCGTCGCCCTGCCGCAGACCGAACTGCTCACCGTGAACGAGCACGACATCCTGCGGATCCAGGACGGCGCCGGGCCCGGGGTGCACTTCAAGCCGCTGCTGCTGGACGTGGAGAAGGGCGAGTGGGTGGTGCTCGCCATCTTCGAGCCGGGGACCAGGTTCCCGCTGCACTACCACACCGGACCGGCCGAGGTGTACACCCTCGCCGGCAGCTGGAACTAGGTCGAGTACCCTGACCAGCCGCAGACCGCCGGCTCCTACCTGTACGAGCCCGCCGGCTAGGTGCACACGCTGGTCGTCCCGGAGTCCAACACCGAGAACACCGTGCTGTTCGTCCGGGTCGCCGGCACCAACATCAACTTCACCGACGACGCCCAGTTCCACTCCCTGCTCGACGCCAGCTCGCTGCGCTTCCTCACCGACACCCTCGCCGAGCAACAGGGTCTCGGGCCGGCCCCGTGCATCGGCGGCGGGGCGGCCGATGTCACCGGCACCCGGGGGCTGAACCCCCGCGCGGTTTCGGGGAGGCGGAGCCGACCGAAACCCACCGGGCGGTCACCCTGACGGCAGTGTCACGCGCGAACCATCCCCCTCTAACGTGACATACGTCATATCGGACGAGGGGGGAAGCGTCCATGATCACGATGAGCGGTGCCGAGGCGTTGCGGGCGTCGATGAGCGGGCCGGTGATCCTGCCCGGAGACGCTGACTACGACGAGGCACGGACCGTCTGGAATGCCGAGGTGGACCGTCGCCCGGCAACCGTCGCCCGGTGTGCCGGCACCGAGGACGTGGTGGCCGCGGTCGGGTTCGCCCGGGACACCGGACTGGTGATGTCGGTCCGCGGCGGCGCGCACAACGCCGCCGGAACCGCCGTGTGCGACGACGGCCTGGTGGTGGACCTGAGCCGGATGAACCGGGTCGTCGTCGACCCGGGGGCGCGCCGGGCCCGGGTCGGCGGCGGCGCCCTGCTCGCGGACGTGGACGCCGCCACCCAGGCGCACGGGCTGGCCGTGCCGACCGGGATCATCGGGCACACCGGGATCGGCGGCATCGCGCTCGGTGGCGGGATGGGCTGGCTCACCCGCAAGTTCGGGCTGACCATCGACAACATGCTCTCCGCCGAGGTGGTCAGCGCGGACGGGCGGGTGCTCCGCGCATCTGCGGACGAGCACCCCGAGCTGTTCTGGGCCCTGCGCGGGGGCAGCGGGAACTTCGGGGTGGTCACCGAGTTCGAGTTCCGGCTGCACCCCTTGGACCCGATGGTGGAGTTCGGGCTGTTCTTCTGGACGCTCGAGCAGGGGCCCGAGGTGCTGCGGCTGGCCCGCGAGGTGCTGGCCGCGATGCCCGTCGACGTCAACCTCATCGCCGGCGCGCTGCACGCGCCGCCCGAGCCGTTCGTGCCCGAGGAGCACCAGCTGCGACCCGGCTACGCCATGCTGCTGACCGGCTTCGACGGGACGCCGGAGCATGCTCGGCTGGTGGCCCGGATCCGCGAGCAGCTGCCACCGGCGTTCGACATGGTGACGTCGATGCCCTACGTGGACCTGCAGCGGATGCTCGACGACGCGAACGCCTGGGGCAACTACTGCTACACCAAGCCCACCTACGTCGAAGGGCTCACCGACCCGGTGATCCAGGTGGTGACCGAGCACGTCCCGCGCAAGAACTCGCCGCTGTCGCTGCTGCTGTTCTACCCGCTCGACGAGGCGTACAGCCGGACGGGTGAGGACGACACCGCTTTCGGCGGCGGGCGCACGCCCCGGTTGATCACGTTCCTCGTCGGCTACGCCCCGGACGCCACGCTACTCGAGGCGGACCGAGCGTGGGTCCGGAACCTGTGGGACGCCCTGCGCCCGCTGGCCATCGGAACCGGCCATGGGTACGTGAACGAGCTCGTCGAGTTCGACGAGGACGTGCTGCGGGGCAGCTACGGGGCGGCCAAGTACGAGCGGCTGGCCGGGATCAAGGCCGAGTACGACCCCGGCAACCTCTTCCGCCACAACACCAACATCAAGCCCGGCTGAGCGGACCCGAGGTCAGCGGAAGACGACGCTCTTGTTGCCGTGCACCAGGACCCGGTCCTCCAGGTGCCAGCGCAGGCCGCGGGCGAGTGGGGGTGCTGGTGACCTTCGAGCCCGGCAGCAGGATCCCGCTGCACTGCCACACCGGCCCGGCCGAGGTGTACACCATCGCCGGCCGCTGGAACTACGTCGAGTACCCCGACCAGCCTCAGGCCGCCAGTTTCACTCGTTGCTCGACGCGACCGCGCTCGGCACCGACACGCTCGCCGAGGAGCAGGGGCTCGGCTCCGTTCGGTGCATTGGCGGCGGCGCGGCCGAGGTCACCGGGACCCCAGGCTGACCAACCGTCACCTACATGCGGCGGTCGACTGGGCCGAGGGTCGGCGATGTATGGGTATATGGCTCGTCAGGTACAGTGGACCAGGTGAAGACCACGGTGAACCTGCCCGACGAGCTCCTGCGCGCGGCCCAGGAGCTGGCTCGGCGTGACCGGACGACGTTGAAGGAGCTGATCGAAACCGGCTTGCGCACGGTGCTCAAGCAGCGCGCCGGTGAGTCCACCTTTGTCCTGAAGGACGCCAGCGTCGAGGGCAACGGGGTTCAGCCGGCGTTCCGCGGTATGCGGTGGGAGCAGATCCGAGACGCGATCTACCAGCGGTCCACATGATCGCTGTCGACACGAACGTGTTGGTCTACGCACATCGGCGGGACTCCGACTTCCACGCCCCGGCGGCCGAACAGCTCAGGGCGCTCGCGCAAGGGAGGGCGGCGTGGGCGATCCCATGGCCGTGTGTGCACGAGTTCTTCGCCGTCGCGACCCACCCGAAGATCTACGATCCGCCGAGCACCCGGGACCAGACGATCACCCAGATCGAGGCGTGGCTGGAGTCGCCCACCTTGTCGCTGCTCGGCGAGCCCGCCGGCTACTGGGAGCATCTCAGAACGCTGATTACCAGTGGCAAGGTGGCCGGACCCATGGTGCACGACGCGCGCATCGCCGCGATGTGTGTGGCGCACGGTGTTCGCGAACTGTGGTCGGCCGACCGCGATTTCGGCCGGTTCGGCTCGTCACTCACCGTCCGAAACCCGCTGGTCGGCTGACGCCGAGGACCAGCCCAGGGGCTTCAGCGGAAGACGATGCTCTTGTTGCCGTGCACCAGGACGCGGTCCTCCAGGTGCCAGCGCAGGCCGCGGGCGAGCACCAGCTTCTCCGCGTCGCGGCCCAGACGCACCATGTCGGCCACCCCGTGCCCGTGGTCGATCCGGATCACGTCCTGCTCGATGATCGGGCCGGCGTCCAGCTCCGGGGTGACGTAGTGGCAGGTGGCGCCGATCAGCTTCACGCCGCGGGCGTGCGCCTGGTGATAGGGGCGGGCGCCGGCGAACGAGGGCAGGAAGCTGTGGTGGATGTTGATCGCCCGGCCGGCCCACGCCTGGCACAGCTTGGCCGGCACCACCTGCATGAACCGGGCCAGCACCACCGCGTGCGGCTCGTGCGCGTCGACCTGGCCGGCCAGCTCGTCGAACGCGGCCGCCCTGCGCGCGGCGGTGTCGGCCGGGTCACCGCCGGCCGGGTCACCGCCGGCCGGCGGGAACGGGATGTGCGAGAACGGCAGCCCGTGCGCCTCGACGATGCCGCGCAGTGCCTCGTTGTTGCCGATCACCGACACGATCCGGGCCGGCAGTTCGTTGCTGGCCATCCGGCCGAGCAGGTCGTGCAGACAGTGGCCCTCCTTGGTCACCAGCAGCACCACCCGCTTGGGGCGCGCGGTGTCGGTGACCCGCCACTCGGCCTCGTCGGACAGCCCGTCGGCCACGCCCGCGAAGCGCACGCGCAGCTCCCCGACCTCGAAGGGCAGCGAATCGGCCCGCACCACCTGGCGGGTGAAGAACCAGCCGGTGTCGGTATCGGTGTGGTAGGCCGCCTCGGTGATCCAGCCGCCGGCGTCGGCGAGGAAGCCGGAGATCCGGGCCACGATGCCGGTGCGGTCCGGGCAGCTGAACGTGATGACGTACTCGCGGCCGGCCGCGTCACCGTGCGCCCGGCTCACCGCCGACCACCGCGCAGCCGGTCGACGGTGAAGTCGTGCTCGCGGCCGACCAGCCGCTCGACCTGCTCGGCGATCACTGTCTCGATCTTCCCGCCGACCAGCGGGATCGACACCCGGGCGGAGCCGTCGAAGGCGAACTCGCAGCCCGGCCGGCCGTCGGTGGTCACGTCGGACAGCCGCACCGTCCCGGTGATCCGGCTGGGGGCGCCGATCACGGTGGCCGCCACCGTGCCGTCGTAGCTGCCCGGCGCGGTGCGCCGCCACACCTCGGTGCGCTCGATCACCAGGTCGCCGGTGAGCACCTTCTGCGCCACCGCCGGCAGGTCCTCCCGCGAGACCCCCAGGCGCACGGTGTACTCGGCGCGCTCGACCTCCCCGCCCTCCGGGCCACCGGTCTCCAGCTTGAGCAGGGCGGCTCCCCGGCCGCCCAGCTGGGCCAGCCGCGCCTCCAGGTACTCGCGGTCGACCATGGTCTCGAACAGGTGCCGAGCGGAGAACTCCGAGGTGGCTCGACGGCGAATCGGACGGGGCATGCCGGGAGGCTACCGTTACCGGCCGTGACCACTGCCGAGCCTCCCGGCGACGGCGCCGAGTGCAGCGCCGGCGGAACGAGCATCGGCGCCGAGTGCAGCGCCGGCGGAACGAGCATCGGCGCCGTCCGCACCGGTGTGCCGCTGGCCGAGCTGACCACGTTGCGCCTGGGCGGGCCGGCTGCCCGGCTGGTGCG
>JAJCYC010000225.1 GCA_029263115.1 Pseudonocardia sp.
CTACCAGCTGCCCCCGGACGACCTGCTGCCCGCCGGCGCGCCGCCGAGGACCCGCAGCGCCGCGAACGACGCGATGATCGAGGCGATCACCGGGGTGCTCGACCAGTTCAACGTCGACGCGCAGGTCACCGGCTTCACCCGCGGCCCGACGGTCACCCGCTACGAGATCGAGCTGGGCCCGGCGGTCAAGGTCGAGAAGATCACCCAGCTGACCCGCAACCTCGCCTACGCGGTGGCGAACGACAACATCCGGCTGCTGGCCCCGATCCCGGGCAAGTCGGCGGTGGGCATCGAGGTGCCCAACACCGACCGGGAGATGGTGCGCCTGGGCGACGTGCTGCGCTCGGGCAACGCCCACAAGGAACAGCACCCGATGGTGATCGGGCTGGGCAAGGACATCGAGGGGCACTTCCTCTGCGCCAACCTGGCGAAGATGCCGCATCTGCTGGTCGCCGGCTCCACCGGTTCCGGCAAGTCGAGCTTCGTCAACTCGATGCTGGTCTCGCTGCTGTCCCGGGCCACCCCGGACGAGGTCCGGATGATCCTGATCGACCCCAAGATGGTCGAGCTCACCCCGTACGAGGGCATCCCGCACCTGATCACCCCGATCATCACCCAGCCGAAGAAGGCCGCCGCGGCGCTGACCTGGCTGGTCGAGGAGATGGAGCAGCGCTACCAGGACATGCAGGCCAGCAAGGTCCGGCACGTCGACGACTTCAACAAAAAGGTGAGATCCGGTGAGATCTCCACGCCGCTGGGCTCCGAGCGGGTGTACCGGCCCTACCCGTACATCCTGGCGATCGTGGACGAGCTGGCCGACCTGATGATGACCGCGCCGCGGGACGTCGAGGACGCGGTCGTCCGGATCACCCAGAAGGCCCGGGCCGCCGGCATCCACCTGGTGCTGGCCACCCAGCGCCCGTCGGTGGACGTGGTGACCGGCCTGATCAAGACCAATGTGCCGTCCCGGCTGGCGTTCGCCACCAGCTCGCTCACCGACTCCCGGGTCATCCTGGACCAGCCGGGCGCGGAGAAGCTGATCGGCATGGGCGACGGGCTCTACCTGCCGATGGGCGCGTCCAAGCCGGTGCGGATGCAGGGCGCGTTCGTCTCCGACGAGGAGATCAGCTCGGTCGTCGACTTCGCCAAGGGCCAGGCGCAGCCGGAGTACAACGACACCGTGACCGCGCGGAAGGCCGGCGAGCAGCGTGAGGTCGACCCGGAGATCGGCGACGACCTGGACGTGCTGCTGCAGGCCGCTGAGCTGATCGTGACCTCGCAGTTCGGCTCCACCTCGATGCTGCAGCGCAAGCTGCGGGTCGGATTCGCCAAGGCCGGCCGGCTGATGGACCTGCTGGAGAGCCGCGGCGTGGTCGGCCCGTCCGAGGGCTCCAAGGCCCGCGACGTACTGGTCAAGCCCGAGGAGCTGGACGGGCTGCTCTGGCTGATCCGCGGCGGCGGACCGGCCGACGGGGACGGGGACGGCCCCGACGAGGACGAGGACTCCGAACCCAGCCGAGTGTGATGAGGCCGCCGTCAGGTGTGCCCGCCGCCGTCCGCTGGAGCCTCGCGGACCAGCTCGTCCGGCACTGCGGGCAGCACCGTGGCCAGGTAGTCGCGGGTCGCGGTGCTGGTTCCCACGTCGCGCCCGGCGGCCTCGGAGAGGAACCAGCGGTGTTCGAGCACCTCGTGGAACACCTCCGCCTCGTCCAGCTTGCCGCGCAGCCGCGGCGAGATCGCGTCCACCACCGGCCGGTAGACCTCGGCCAGCCAGCGCCGGGCCGCCTCGGCTTCGGACACCGGCCGGCGCTGCACCCGTTCCAGGTGCGCCCGGTACCCGCAGATGTCGTCCAGCAGCCGGCGGGCCTGGTTCTCCCCGACGCCCAGGTCGGTGAGCGCCCGCAGCCGACGCCGGTGGTGGCCCGGTTCGGCCACCCGGGTGCGCAACCGCAGCCGGTTGCCCGCCACGGCCTCGACCAGCTCGACCTCGTCGACGTCGAAGCCGAGGTCGTGCAGCCGGCGCACCTTCTCGGTGACCCGGTACTGCTGTTCACCCGTGCCGATGACCTCCTCGCCGGTCAGCTCGTCCCACAACCGGTGGTAGCGGCTCTCCAGCTCGTCGGCGACGTGCACCGGGTCGATGCCGGGAGGGAGCAGCCCCCCGCCCACCAGGTCGAGCAGCTCCCCGCCGACGTTCTCCCGGGCGCGGGCGATGTCGTGCCCGCGCTGACCGTCGGACAGCGGTTCGTGCAGCTCACCGGTCTCGGCGTCCACCAGGTGCGCGGCCAGGGCGCCGGCGTCGAGCCGGAACAGGGTGTTGGACAGCGAGCAGTCGCCCCACATGAACCCGGCCAGGTGCAGCCGCACCAGCAGCTCCACCTGCGCATCCAGCAGCCGGTCGGTCGGATGCCCCCCCGGGGGTTGGCGAACAGCGCGCGGTAGGAGGACGAGTACTCCAGGAACCGGGTGACCAGTACCGCGTCCTGCTCGCCCGGGCGTTCCACCACGACGCCCAGTACCTGCACGGTCGGGATGTGCAGCTGTGCGATCCGGCGCAGCAGCCGGTACTCCCGCCGGGCCAGCCGCTCGGGTAGCTCCTTGCAGGCGAACACCGCGCCGGCCTGCTCGACGAACCGGACCACGTGCCGGTGCAGCCCCCGCGTAGGCACCTCGACCAGCCGGTCGTCCCGCCAGCGGGCCAGCGGCTCCCGCCACGGCAGGGTGAGCAGGCCGGCGGCCGACTCGTCGGCCGGTCCGGTCGGGGGGACGAAGACGAAGCGCAATCGGTGCACCTCCCGGTTGCCGCGTGAGCGCGGTCACAGCATCATGAAACACGTTCGGGGGACGCCGGTCACGGTCTGTTCATCTTCCACCCCATTGCGGAGGTCTCATGAGCCAGCACCGTCGGCGGCGAGGGGCAGTCGTGGCGGCCGTCGTCGCGCTGCTCGCCACGCTCGTCGGGTGCGGCGGCGCCGAGCCCGGCCCACCGGTGCTTACCTGGTACATCAACCCCGACGACGGCGGGCAGGCGGAGATCGCCAAGCGGTGCACCGAGGCCGCCGCCGGGCAGTACCGGATCGCGGTCTCCCAGTTGCCCCGGGAGGCCTCCGACCAGCGCCAGCAGCTGATCCGCCGGCTGGCCGCGAACGACTCCTCGATCGACATCATGAGCCTGGACCCGCCGTACGTGCCGGAGTTCGCCCAGGCCGGGTTCCTCGCGCCGGTGCCTCAGGACGTCGCCGCTCGTGCCAGCGAGGGCGTGATCCGCAGCGCGGTCGAGGGTGCCACCTGGCAGGGCCGCCTCGTCGCCGTCCCGTTCTGGGCCAACACCCAGTTGCTGTGGTACCGCAAGTCGGTAGCCGCGGCGGCCGGCCTGGACATGAACCGTCCGGTCACCTGGGAGCAGCTGATCCAGGCCGCGCGTAGCCAGAACAGCCAGGTCGCGGTGCAGGGCCGGCGCGCGGAGAGCCTGACCGTGTGGATCAACGCGCTGATCGAGTCGGCCGGCGGCTCGATCGTCACCGACCCGTCGGTCGGCAATCCCGAGGCGATCAAGCTCGGGTTGACCGAGGAGCAGGCCACGAGGGCGGCCGAGGTGATCCGGAACCTGGCGGCGGCGAACGTCGGCGGGCCGGCGCTGTCCACCGCCGGTGAGGACGAGAACGTCGCCGCCTTCGAGGACGGCGCGGCCGGTTTCATGGTGAACTGGCCGTTCGTCTGGACCCGGGCCAAGTCGGGTGTCGAGGACCGCACCCTCGACCAGTCGGTGCCTCAGGACTACGGCGCCGCCCTCTACCCGGAGGTGGTGGCCGGCACGCCGAGCGCCCCACCGCTGGGCGGGATCGACCTGGGAGTCGGTGCGTTCAGCCGCAACCCCGCCCTGTCCTACCAGGCGATCGAGTGCATCACCAGCGCAGAGAACGAGGCCTACTACTTCGTGGAGAACGGCAACCCGGCGGCCCGGTCCGCGGTGTTCGACGACCCGCGGGTGATCGAGGCGTTCCCGATGGCCGCCACTATCCGGGACTCGCTGGAGCAGGCCGCTCCGCGACCGCAGACCGCCTACTACAGCGAGGTGTCCGCCAGCCTGCAACGGATCTACCACCCGCCGGGCGCGGTGGACCCGGCCACCGCAGGCCAGCGGGCCGCCGAGCTGATCCGGGCCGTGCTGGCGAAGAAGGAGCTGCTCTGATGGCCGCGCCCACCCTGACCCGGGACCCCCCGCCGACACCGGCGCCCGGCCGCGGGCTGAGCGACCGCACCCGTGCCGAGCGCCGGTTGGGGTGGCTGCTCGCCGGGCCGGCGTTCGCGGTGATGCTGCTGGTCACCGCCTACCCGATCCTGCAGGCGGTCTACGACTCGCTGTTCGACTTCCGGCTGACCGACCCGACCAACCGGGAGTTCGTCGGGCTGTCCAACTACGGGGTGATCCTGTCCGACCCGATCTGGTGGACCTCGATCGGCGTGACCCTGCTGATCACCGTGGTCACCGTCGCGGTGGAGCTGGTGCTGGGCTTCGCGCTGGCCCTGGTCATGATCAAGATGCTGCGGGCGATCCGGCCGGTGATCCGGGCGGCCATCCTGATCCCGTACGCGGTGATCACCGTGGTCTCGGCGTTCTCCTGGCAGTACGCCTTCTCCCTGGACTCCGGCTTCGTGAACTCCTGGTTCGGCTGGCTGCCCGGGATCGCGGCCGACACCGACTGGTTCGGCGGCACCGCGTCGTCGCTGTTCGTGGTCTGCCTGACCGAGATCTGGAAGACCACCCCGTTCATCTCGCTGCTGCTGCTGGCCGGGCTCGCGCAGGTGCCCGAGGTGCTGCAGGAGGCGGCCAAGGTCGACGGCGCCACCTGGTGGCAGCGGATGTGGAAGGTCACGATCCCGAACATGAAGGCGGCCATCATGGTCGCGCTGCTGTTCCGCAGCCTGGACGCCTTCCGGATCTTCGACACGATCTTCGTGATGACCGGCGGGGCGAACAGCACCGAGAGCGTGGCGTTCCTGGCCTACCGACAGACCATCGAGCGGCTGGAGATCGGCCTGGGCTCGGCGGTGTCGGTGCTGCTGTTCCTGTCCGTGACGCTGATCAGCGTGCTGTTCATCAAGGGGTTCAAGATCGACCTGTCCCAGACGAGGGGTGACCGCTGATGTCGCGGCGGGAGACGATCTGGTGGCTGGTCGCCGCGGCGGGGATCCTGCTCTACACGTTGTTCCCGGTGGCCTGGATCGTGTCGCTGTCGTTCAAGTCCAGTGCCGACATCGCCAACGGCCAGTTCCTGCCGACCGTGTTCGCCGCGGAGAACTACGCGACCATCTTCACCGGCGACGCCGCCGAGCTGTTCCTGCCTGCACTGCGCAACTCGTTCGGCATCTGCCTGATCGCGACCGCGATCTCCTGCGTGCTGGCCATGTTCGCCGCCTACGCGATCGCCCGGCTGGACTTCCCCGGCAAGAAGCTGATCCTGTCCACCGCCCTGGCGGTGGCGATCTTCCCGGTGATCTCCATCGTGACTCCGCTGTTCAACCTGTGGCGCCAGGTCGGGCTCTACGACACCTGGCCCGGGCTGATCCTGCCCTACCTGTCGCTGACCCTGCCGATCTCGATCTGGACGCTGTCGGCGTTCTTCCGGGAGATTCCCTGGGAGATGGAGGAGGCCGCCCAGGTCGACGGCGCCACCACCTGGCAGGCGTTCACCAAGGTGATCGTCCCGCTGGCCGCGCCCGGGGTGTTCACCACCGCGATCATCGCATTCTTCCTGGCCTGGAACGACTTCGTCTACGGCATCTCGCTCACCTCGACCGGGGCGTCGAGACCGGTGCCGGCGGCGCTCGGCCTGTTCTCCGGGGCCAGCCAGTTCGAGTCCCCGAACGGGCCCATCGCGGCGGCGGCGGTCATCGTCACCATCCCGGTGGTGGTGCTGGTCCTGATCTTCCAGCGGCGGATCGTCGCCGGTCTCACCAACGGCGCGGTCAAGGGTTAGGGGCGCGACATGGCATCGGTCGAGATGCGCAACATCGTCAAGAAGTACGGCGACGGGTTTCCGGCGGTCAACGACGTGAGCCTGGACATCGCCGACGGCGAGTTCATGATCCTGGTCGGCCCGTCCGGGTGCGGGAAGTCGACGCTGTTGCGGATGGTCGTCGGGCTGGAGGACATCACCAGCGGCGACATGATCATCGGCGGGCAGCGGGTCAACGACAAGGCGCCCCGGGACCGCAACCTGTCGATGGTGTTCCAGAACTACGCGCTCTACCCGCACCTGACGGTCTACGAGAACATCGCCTTCCCGCTGCGGCTGAAGAAGGCCGACGGCGACGAGATCCGCCGCCGGGTCACCGAAGCGGCCGACGTGTTGGAGCTGCACGAGCACCTGGAGCGCAAGCCGGCGAACCTGTCCGGCGGGCAGCGCCAGCGGGTGGCGATGGGCCGGGCGATCGTGCGCGCGGCCGACGCGTTCCTGTTCGACGAGCCGCTGTCCAACCTGGACGCCAAGCTGCGCGGCCAGATGCGCACCGAGATCGCCCGGCTGCAGCGGCGGCTGGGCATCACCACCATCTACGTCACCCACGACCAGACCGAGGCGATGACCCTGGGCGACCGGGTCTGCGTGCTGCGCAAGGGATTGATCCAGCAGGTGGCCTCGCCCCGCGAGCTCTACGAGCAGCCGGTGAACCTGTTCGTCGCCGGGTTCATCGGGTCACCGCCGATGAACTTCCTGCCGGCCAAGGCGCACGGGGGCAAGCTGGAGACACCGTTCGGCACGATCGTGCTCGACCAGCGGCGGGCCGACGCGGTGGGCGAGCGCGACCTGGTGCTGGTCGGCATCCGGCCGGAGTACTTCGAGGACGCCTCGCTGGTGGACGAGGCCACACGCGATGTGGGCACGGTGTTCCGGGCGACGGTGGACGTGACCGAGTGGCTCGGCGACTCGCAGTACGCCTACCTCCCGTTCGACGCCCCTCCTGAGGTCGCCGCGCAGCTGCGCGACCTGTCCCGGGAACTGGACAGCGACCAGCTGCGCACCCAGGCGGTGGTGTCGATCGATGCGGCGAGCCGGCTGCGGGAGGGCCAGGAGGCGCAGTTCTGGCTGGACAGCCGCAAGGTGCACGTGTTCGACCCGGCCTCGGGGGACAACCTGACCCGGGACGCCGAGGCCGGCGCGGAGCTGACCCGGATGGCCGGGGAGGACCGGGCGGCGCAGGTGGAGCAGGCCCGCGCCGGGGCGCTCGGCTGAGGTCTCGGGATGTCGACCTGGTCGAGCTGGGTCGCCACCCCGGCCAGCATGGTGGCCGCCCGCCCGAGCTGCTCCCGGGTGGCCGACATCACGTCCGCGCCGCCGTTCAGCGCGCCCCGGGCGCCGCCGCCGCCGTCCGGCCCGATCAGCGCGCCGCCCGCCCGCGCCGCCTGCTCACCCGCCTCGGCCAGGCCGGTGCCCACGGTGTCCAGCAGCTCGGGCAGGCGGTGCAGCAGTGCGACCGCGCCGTCGGGCAGGTCTCGCAGCAGGGCGACCAGCCGGCCCACGTCGTCCTGGTTCTCGGTGACGAAGCTCACCGCCCGGCCGACCTCGTCCAGATCCAGCCCGCCGAGCAGCTTGCCCAGGTCCATGGCGGCGGAGTCCAGGACGGTCCGCCCCGCCGGCCCGGTGGCTGCCCGGGTTCTAGAGCTGCAGCAGCATCCGGGCGTTGCCCAGGGTGTTGGGCCGGACGTAGGCGAGGTCGAGGAACTCGGCGACACCGGCGTCGTAGGACCGCCGCATCTGCTCGTAGACCTCCGGCGCGACGGGGGCGCCGTCGATCTCCGCGAACCCGTGCCGGCCGAAGAAGTCGCGTTCGAAGGTGAGTACGAACACCCGGTGTACCCCGAGCTCACGGGCGGTGGCCAGCAGCGCCTCCACCAGCACGCCACCGATGCCCCGGCCGGCCATGGACGGCTCGACCGCCACCGTGCGGATCTCGGCCAGGTCGGCCCACAGCACGTGCAGCGCGCCGCACCCGACCACCCGGCCGGCGTCCTCCACGACCCAGAACTCCTGGACGTCCTCGTAGAGGGTGATCATGTCCTTGGCCAGCAGCACCCGCCCGGCGTACTGGTCGACCAGGGACTTGATGCCGAGGACGTCACCGGTACGGGCGCGCCGGGCTCTCGCCTGGTTGGCACTGGCCGTCACGTCTGGTGACGATAGATCACAGGACGGCGGATACGCTGGGCACGTGCCTCCCGGACAGCCCACCTCCCGCGGCGTGGCCCAGGCCGCCGGCGGGACCCGACGCGCCGCCCTGGTGACCCTCGGCTGCGCCCGCAACGACCTGGACTCCGAGGAGCTCGCCGGCCGGCTGACCGCCCAGGGTTGGGATCTGGTGGACGCCGAGGCGGACGGCGACCAGGCCCCGGACGTGATCGTGGTGAACACCTGCGGTTTCGTCGAGCAGGCCAAAAAGGACTCCATCGACACGGTGCTCGCGGCGTCGGACACCGCCCGGGCCAGCGGCGCGAAAGTCGTCGCGGTCGGCTGCCTGGCCGAACGCTACGGCGCCGAGCTGGCGGGCAGCCTGCCCGAGGCGGACGCGGTGCTCGGCTTCGACCACTACGCGGCGCTGGGCGAGCGCCTCGACGACGTGCTCGCCGGACGGGCACCCGCCGCGCACACCCCGGTGGACCGGCGGACGCTGCTGCCGATCAGCCCGGTGCACCGCCCGGCGGCGGCAGCCACGGTGGCCATACCCGGCCACGCCTGGGTGCCCGACCTCGCGGCGTCCGACCTGGCCGCGGTCGCGCAACGGCGGCGCCGGTTGGACGAGCGCCCGGTCGCGCCGCTGAAGCTGGCCTCGGGCTGCGACCGCCGCTGCGCGTTCTGCGCCATCCCGTCCTTCCGCGGCGCGTTCGTCTCGCGACCGGCCGGTGAGATCCTGGCCGAGGCGGCCTGGCTGGCCGGCGAGGGAGTCCGCGAGCTGGTGCTGGTCAGCGAGAACTCCACCTCCTACGGCAAGGACCTCGGCGACCTGCGGGCGTTGGAGAAGCTGCTGCCGGCCCTGGCCGGGGTGGCCGGTATCGACCGGGTCCGGGTGAGCTACCTGCAGCCGGCAGAGACCCGCCCGGGTCTGGTCGAGGTGATCGCCGGGACCCCGGGTGTGGCGCCGTACTTCGATCTGTCCTTCCAGCACGCCAGCTCGCCGGTGCTGCGCCGGATGCGGCGCTTCGGGTCGGTCGAGGAGTTCCTGGCGCTGTGCGCGCGGATCCGTGCGCTGGCCCCGGAGGCCGGCATCCGCAGCAACGTGATCGTCGGATTCCCCGGGGAGACCGAGCACGACGTGGCCGAACTGGAGCGGTTCCTCACCGAGGCCCGGCTGGACGCGGTGGGGGTGTTCGGCTACTCCGACGAGGACGGCACCGAGGCGGCCGGCTACCCCGACAAGGTGCCCCAGGAGGTCGTCGCGCAGCGGGTGGAGCGACTGGCCACCCTGGTCGAGGAGCTGACCGCGCAGCGGGCCGAGGACCGGGTCGGTGACCGGGTGCGGGTGCTGGTCGAGGAACTGGGTGACCCGGACACCGACGGGGAGGACGGCGAGGCCGTCGGTCTGGGGCGGGCCGCGCACCAGGGCCCGGACTCCGACGGCGAGTGCGTGCTGACCGGTCCGGGATGGACCGTGGGGGCGCTGGTGGACGCGACCGTGCTGGAGTCGGAGGGGGTCGACCTGGTGGTGGCCCGGGCGGGCCCGCCATGACCGGTCCGGCCGGCCGGCCGGACGTCCCGGTGGTCAACATCGCCAATGCGCTGACGACGCTGCGCCTGCTGCTGGTGCCGGTGTTCCTCTACTGCCTGCTGACCGCCGACGGCGGGCAGGTGGGCTGGCGGGCACTGGCCGGCGCGGTGTTCGTGGTGGCGTCGCTGACCGACCGGCTGGACGGTCACCTGGCCCGCCGGTACGGGCTGGTCACCCGGTTCGGCGTGGTGGCTGACCCGATCGCGGACAAGGCGCTGACCGGCGCCGCGCTGGTCGGGCTGAGCGTGCTCGGTGAGCTGCCGTGGTGGGTGACGGTGGTGATCGGGGTCCGCGAGCTCGGCGTGACCCTGCTGCGGTTCTGGGTGATGCGCCACGGGATCATCCCGGCCAGCCGGGGCGGCAAGGTCAAGACGCTGGTCCAGGGCGTGGCGTTGGGTCTGTACGTGCTGCCGCTGCAGGCGGTGTTCGGTTCGCCGGCGCTGGTGGCCGACGTGCGGTGGTGGGCGATGGCCTGTGCGGTGGTGCTGACCGTGGTGACCGGTCTGGACTACGTGGTGCGGGCGTGGCGGCTGCGCTCGCGCGGCCTCGCGGCGGACCGGCCGGTCCGGCCCGGCGCGCTGGCCGACCTGCCCGACGCGGCGGTTCGCCGAGGGCGAACACCCTGACGGCGGCCGGTGCCGCCCGGTTGTGGGTAACGTGAGCGGCAGACGTTGTGGTCAATGCGAGCGGCCCGCCCGGCCGAGTCCCCCGAGGAGGTAGGAGCCGATGACCCTGCTGCTGCGTGAGGCCATCGGCGACAGCCTGCGCCGCGCCCGGACCGAACGCCGGGCCACCCTGCGTCAGGTCGCGGGCCGGGCCCGGGTCAGCCTCGGCTACCTGTCGGAGGTGGAGCGGGGCCGCAAGGAGCCCTCCAGCGAGCTGCTCGCCGCGATCTGCGATGCGCTGGAGTTCCCGATGTCCGAGTTGCTGGTGGAGGCCGCCGACACGTTGCGACCGGAGCCTGCGGTGCTGCTGCCGGCGGTCCCGATCGGCACCCGCCAGGCCGACCTGCGCCGGGCTTCCGCGCCGCTGCACCGCGACGGCGCACCCGCGTCGGCGTCCGCGCTGGTCAGCGTCGCGGCCTGAGCTGTCCGGCGCCGGGGACCCCGCCGCCCGACGCCCGCCGGCCGGTCGGTGGTGGGTTCCGGCGGCGGATATCGTCGGGTCGTGGTGGAAGCCGGACCGGGGTACTGACACCATGGGAACTCGTGGGGTGCGTGACAGCCCTCGCACGGAGCACCGGGACGACAGGCAGGCGGAGGAATGGCCAACGGGTTCGTGAAGGGGTTCAAGTACCTCGGGGCGCTGTTCTCGGCGAAGGTCGACGAGCACGCGGACCCGAAGATCCAGATCCAGCAGGCCATCGAGGACGCCCAGCGGCAGCACCAGGCGCTGTCCCAGCAGGCGGCCGCGGTGATCGGCAACCAGCGGCAGCTGGAGATGAAACTGAACCGCCAGCTCGGTGAGGTGGAGCGGCTGGGGAACGCCGCCCGTCAGGCGCTGGTGCTGGCCGATGATGCCCGGTCCAAGGGCGACCTGACCAAGGCCGGGCAGTACGAGCAGGCGGCCACGGCCACCGCCGGCCAGCTGGTCACCGCCGAGCAGTCCATCGAGGACCTCAAGGTGCTGCACGACCAGTCGCTCGGGGCGGCCGCGCAGGCCAAGCAGGCCGTCGAGCGGAACTCGATGATGCTGCAGCAGAAGATCGCCGAGCGGACCAAACTGCTCAGCCAGCTCGAGCAGGCCAAGATGCAGGAGCAGGCCTCGGCTTCGCTGCGACAGATGACCGAGCTGGCCGCACCGGGCAACACCCCGTCGCTGGAAGAGGTCCGGGACAAGATCGAGCGCCGCTACGCGAACGCGATCGGGTCCGCCGAGCTGGCCCAGGACTCGGTGCAGGGGCGGATGCTGGAGATCCAGCAGGCCACGCACGACATGGCGGGGTCGTCCCGGCTCGAGCAGATACGGGCCTCGATGGGCGGCGGCGCGGGTGCGCAGAACCAGCTCGGGGCCACCACGCCGAAGCAGATCGGCGAGGGCACTCCGGATCCGGCGACCCGACCCACCCAGGGCTGACGGTCGGCGAACCCGGGCCGCGGCCCGCTCGTCACCGGTCCGCAGGCCGTCCGGGTCCGCCGGTCGTCAACGTTCCGTCGGCTCGGGCCCGGGTCCGGTCTGGCAGCGGGGGCAGTGGTAGACCGACCGGGCGTACACGCCGTCGCCCTGGTCGTGCCGCTGGATCCGGGTGCCGCAGCGTCGGCAGGGCTGGCCGCCGCGCTGGTACACCCAGTGCTGGCGGCCCCGGCCCAGCTCACCGGTGGTGGACTGCTCGGGTCGGTCGGCGTTGCGCAGCAGCAACGTGCGTGCCAGTTGCACCACCCGGGTGGGATCGGCCAGGTCGGTCACCGGTGTCCAGGGTGACACCCCGAGCAGGAAGCAGACCTCGCATCGGTACAGGTTGCCCACGCCGGCCATCACCCGCTGGTCGAGCAGCGCCAGCCCGAGTTCGGCGTCCTCGGCGGCGGTCAGCCGGCTCGCCGCTCCGACCAGCTGGGTGCCCGACCAGTCGGGGTCCAGCAGGTCCGGGCCGAGGTGACCGACCAGCCGGGCCTCGTCGACGGTGGGCAGCAGCTCCAGGTCGTGCAGGCGGAAGCCGACGGCCTGCCGGGCCGAGGGACCGTCGGTGGCCAGCACCACCCGGGCATGCTGGGCCGCCCGGAGCCAGCGCTGGCCGGACCGGTAGAGATGCCAGCTACCGTCCATCCTCAGGTGGCTGTGCAGGGTGTGGCCGTCGTCGAGCCGGGTCAGCAGGTGCTTGCCGACACTTCGTACCGCCAGCACGGTCCGGCCGGTCAGATCGTGGGTCACCCACCGGGGGTGGCGCAGTTCACCGCGGCAGAGCCGGCGACCGGCCAGCGCCGCGTTCAGCCGACGCGCGGTGAGGTACACGGTGTCGCCCTCGGGCATGAGGCACGATCGTGCCAGCAGGCGGAAAGGAGCGGAGAACCAGGATGGTGCGCACGATCGGGGCGTTCGACAGGTTGGGCGACGAGAACGCCTTCGCTGTGCTGGCCAGGGCCGCCGAGCTCGCCGAGCAGGGCCGGGACGTCGTCAACCTGGGCATCGGCCAGCCGGACTTCCCGACTCCCGAACACATCGTGGAGGCCGGAGTCAAGGCGCTGCGGGACGGACGGCACGGCTACACCGATCCCACCGGGATCCCGCCGCTGCGTGAGGCGGTCGCCGCGCACGTGGCCGGGCACACCGGGGTGAGCATCCCGGCCGACCGGGTGATGATCGTGCCCGGCGCGAAGGTGACCATGTTCGCCGCGATCATGATGTTCGGGGAGCCGGGCGTCGACATCCTGTACCCGGACCCGGGTTTCCCGATCTACCGCTCAATGATCGAGTTCACCGGCGCCCGGGCGGTACCGGTGCCGATCCGGGAGCGCAACGGGTTCGGGGTCGGCGCCGCCGAGCTGCTGTCGCTGATCACCCCGGCCACCCGACTGGTGATCCTCAACTCGCCGGCCAACCCGACCGCCGGAGTGACGCCGAAGGGCGAGATCAACCGGCTGGTGGCCGGGCTGCTGGATCACCCGTCGGTCGTGGTGCTGTCCGACGAGATCTACGACCGGCTGGTCTACGACGGTGCCGAGCACGTGTCGTTGCTGAGCTACCCGGAGATCCGCAACCGGCTGATCTTGCTCAACGGCTGGTCCAAGACCTACGCGATGACCGGGTGGCGGCTGGGCTGGTCGATCTGGCCGACCACGCTGACCGACAAGATCCGACGGTTCGCGGTCAACTCGTGGAGCTGTGTGAACACCCCGGCGCAGTACGCCGGCATCGCGGCCCTGGAGGGCCCGCAGGACTGCGTGGACCAGATGGTGGGCGAGTTCGACCGCCGTCGCAGGGTGACCACGCGGCTGCTGTCGAGCCTGCCTGGTGTGAGCTGCGTGACCCCGCGCGGGGCGTTCTACGCCTTCCCGAACATCAGCGGCACCGGCTGGACGGCCGGGCCGCTGGCCTCGGCGCTGCTGGAGCAGGCCGGGGTGGCGCTGATCGCCGGCACCGACTTCGGCGACGGCGGCGAGGGCCACCTGCGGGTGTCCTACGCCAACACCGAGGACAACATCCGCACGGCGGTCAACCGGATCGGGGAGTTTCTCGTCGAGCACGGGACCTCGGCCCGGTGACCCGACCGTTCGTGCTGCTCAGCGCCGCGGTGAGCCTGGACGGCTACCTGGACGACGCGAGCGACGAGCGGCTGCTGCTGTCCGGTCCGCAGGACTTCGACCGGGTCGACCAGCTGCGTTCGGAGGCGGACGCGATCCTGGTGGGCGCCGGCACCGTCCGCGCGGACGACCCGCGGTTGGTGGTCCGGGACCCCGCCCGGCGCGCCGCCCGGGTCGCGCGGGGCGCGCCCGAGCACCCGGTGAAGGTCACCCTGACCGCCGGTGGCGGGCTCGATCCCGGCCTGCGGTTCTGGCGGCACGGTGGCAGGAAGATCGTCTACCCCACCGACGGCGGTGCCCCCGGGCTGCGCGATCGGCTGACGGGCCTGGCCGAGGTGGTGCCGCTGGGGCCGGCCGTCGACTTCCTGGCGCTGCTGGAGGACCTCGGTGGCCGGGGGATCGGCACGCTCATGGTCGAGGGCGGCGGTGTGGTGCACACCGCGCTGCTGTCCGCCGGTCTGGTCGACGAACTCCAGCTGGCCGTCGCACCGGTGATCGTCGGGGACGCCGCGGCGCCGCGGTTCCTCGGCCCGGCCCGGTACCCCGGTGGGCCGCGGCGGCGGCTGCGGCTGCTCGAGTCCCGACAGGTCGGCGACGTGGCACTGCTGCGCTACCGCCCGACGTAGCCGTCGAACATCGCCACCGCGGCGACGGCCACGCCGATCGCCGCGATCGAACCCAGCAGCGCCGGAGTCGCCGGACCGGCCAGCACCATCAGCGGCGGAGCTGACCGGCCCGGTCAGGCACGCAGGCGCAGCCCCTTCGGGGTGACCCGGAACCCGGCGTCGGTGAGCACCTCGGCGAGGTGGCTGCCCAGCGAACCCACGCCGTCCGCCCGCTCCACGGCCAGCGAACCGAGCCAGCCCTCGCGCACCGCGCCGGCCAGCGCCCCCGCCGCCGCCCGCAACGCCGGCTCGTCCTCGGTGAAGCTCAGCAGCGACCGGCCGCCCCGCTCGAGGTAGAGCGCCGGCGACCCGTCGACGAGCACCACCAGGGCGCCGGCCTTGCGGCCCGGTCGGTGCCGGGCGGCGCCCGGGTCGGCGCCGGTGCTCACCGGCCAGGGCAACGCCGCCCCCCACGGCTGGGCCGGGTCGGCGGCCGCGAGCACCACCGCGGCGGGCCCGCCCTCCGCCGGATCCTCCCGGGACTGTGCCCGGAGCTGGTCGATCGCGCCCGGCGCGGCGAACTGGGAGGCGCCCAGACCTTCCACCACGTACCCGCGCCGGCAGCGGCCGGAGTCCTCCATCGCCCGCAGCACCCGGTAGATGCCGGCGAAGCCGCCGGTGACGCGCTCGGTCTCCAGTGCGCCGCGGGTGAGCACCCCGTGCCGCTCCAGGAACGCCTCGGCCCGGGCGTGCGCCCGGCGGGTGGAGTCGGGTTCCCGGGGCAGCGCCAGCGACCAGCGCCCGCCCACGGTCGGCGGCCCGGTGCGGCTGGGCATCGAGGGTCGTCCGGCGCGCATCCGGCCGTAGCGTCCCCGCGGCGGTGGGCGGCGGGCCTTGTGCGTGGCGCCCCCGCCGGCGGTCAGCGCCCGGACCGGGCCGAGCGTGTCGTTGCTGAGCAGCCCGGCCCACACCAGGTCCCACAGTGCGCCGACCAGCCCGTCGTCGGTGGGCGCGGGCTCGTCCTCGGCGATCAACGCCCGGCCGCAGACGTCGGCCAACTGCCGGAAGAACAGCGCGCCACCGGCCCCGCGACCGGCATCGCCGCCCAGCGCGGCCAGCACCGCGCGGTGCAGCGGGGTATCGGGCGGCTCCGGGTCCGGGTCGGGCAGCAGCAGGTCGGCGACGTCGGAGGGAGCCAGTGACAGCCATCCGTCACCGGAGCGACCGGTCGGCCCGGCCAGCGTGCCGCACCCGGTCCAGGTGACCTCGCCGGCGGCGGTGAGCTCGTCCAGCAGCGCGGGGGAGTAGCCGGGCAACCGGACGGTGAGTACCAGCGATTCCAGTGCGCTGGCCGGGATCGGCGCCCCGGCCAGCTGCTCGACCACCGACAGCACGTCCTCGGGCCCGGGTGCCCGCCGGACCCGGGCACTCCCCGGGCGCGCGGGCACGCAGCCGTGCCAGGACGGCAGGAACCGGCCCAGCGCGGCCGGCTCCACCGGCTCCACCTCGGTCCGCAGCCGGGCCAGCGAGCCCCGCCGCAGCCGGCGCAGCACCTCGGCGTCGCAGTACTCCTGCTCCCCGGTGGCGGAGCCGGTCACCGGGTGCTGCTCGCGCACCGGTCGCAGCTCGCCGCGGACCAGCCGTCCGGTGCCGACCATCCGGTCCAGGGCGCCGCGCACCACCGCCACGCCGAGCCCGAACCGGGTGGCCGGCTCGTCGGCGGGGAACGGTCCGTGGGAGCGGGCGTAGCGGCCCAGCAGCTCGGCCAGCGGCTCCTGGGTGGGCTCGGTGAACGCCTCCGGCACCCCGACCGGCAGCGCCGACCCGAGGGCGTCGCGGACCCGGCCGGCGTCCTCGATGGCCAGCCAGCGCTGCTCGCCGCCGATCCGCACCCGGATCACCCGCCGGGCGGCCTCCAGGCCGGCCAGCCACTCCTGCTGTACTCCTCGAGCCGCCGCTTCCGCCGTGGTGAGGTCGCCGAGGAAGCGCAGCAGGTCGGCGGTCCCCTCCATGTCACGAGCGTCGCGGCCCGGAACCAGCCGCTGCAGCGCGGCCTCCACCTCGGCCAGCACGTCGGGGTCGAGCAGCTCGCGCATCGCCTCGGCACCGAGCAGCTCGGCGAGCAGCGTGGAGTCCAGCGACAACGCCGCCGCCCGACGCTCGGCCAGCGGCGCGTCGAGCTCGTAGAGGAACATCCCGACGTAGCCGAACAGCAGGCTGCGGGCGAACGGGGACGGGGTGACCGTCGTCACTTCAACGATCTTCACCTTCCGGCCCGCCACATCGGCCATCAGCTCGCGCAGCCCGGGCAGGTCGTAGACGTCCTGCACGCACTCCCGCATGGCCTCCAGCGACACCGGGAACTGCTCGTACTTCGCCGCGACGTTCAGCAGCTGGGAGGCGCGCTGCCGCTGCTGCCACAGCGGGGTGCGCCGGCGCGGGTCGCGGCGGGGCAGCAGCAGCGAGCGGGCCGCACACTCCCGGAACCGGGCGGCGAACACGGCCGACCCGCCCAGCTCGCCGACCACGATCCGCTCGATCTCGTCGGGCTCCAGCAGCACGTCCTCGGCGGTCGGCAGGACGGCGTCGCCGGTGTCGTCGATGGCGTCCGGCAGCCGCAGCACGATGCCGTCGTCGGCGGCGGCGGCGCTCACCTCCACCCCGCGCCGCTCGCGGAACCGGGCGGCGATGGCCAGCGCCCACGGCCCGTTGACCTGCGAGCCGAACGGAGAGTGCACCACCAGCCGCCAGTCGCCCAGCTCGTCGCGGAACCGCTCCACCAGGATCGTCCGGTCGCTGGGCACGTGCCGGGTGGCCTCGCGCTGTTCGTGCAGGTAGGCGAGCAGGTTGTCGACCGCCCACCCGTCGAGCCCGGCGGCGCTGGCCCGCGCGCGGGCGTCGTCGGCGCCCAGCGCGGTCATCTCCCGGACGAACGCGCCCACCGCCCTGCCCAGCTCCAGCGGCCGGCCGATCGACTCGCCTTTCCAGAACGGCATCCGGGCCGGGACCCCCGGCGCCGGGGTGACGATGACCCGGTCGTGGGTGATGTCCTCCACCCGCCAGGACGAGGTACCCAGCAGGAACGTGTCACCCACCCGTGACTCGTACACCATCTCCTCGTCCAGCTCGCCCACCCGCGACCCGGCGCCGTCGGCCCCGCCCGGGGTCATCACGGTGAACAGGCCGCGGTCGGGGATGGTGCCGCCGGAGGTGACCGCCAACCGTTGCGCTCCGGGGCGTCCGCGCAGCTCGTTGGTGACCCGGTCCCAGGTGATCCGGGCGCGCAGCTCCCCGAAGTCCTCGCTGGGGTAGCGCCCGGCCAGCATGTCGAGCGTGGCGTACAGCGCGGAATCGGGCAGCGAGGCGAACGGGGCGGCCCGGCGGACCTGGTCGCCCCCGCGCTCGACGGTCCAGGGCCCCATCGACACCAACGCCACAACCTGCTGGGCCAGCACGGCCACCGGGTTGGGGGGGTTGCGCAGCGACTCGATCGCGCCCGAGCTCATCCGCTCGGCCACCACCGCGCAGGACACCAGGTCGCCCCGGAACTTCGGGAACATCACCCCGCGCGACACGGCACCCACCTGGTGACCGGCCCGGCCGACCCGCTGCAGACCGGACGCCACGCTCGGTGGTGCTTCAACCTGTACCACCAGGTCGACCGCGCCCATGTCGATGCCCAGCTCCAGGCTGGAGGTGGCCACCACGCAGGGCAGCCGGCCGGCCTTGAGAGCCTCCTCGACGGACGTGCGCTGCTCGCGGGACATGGAGCCGTGATGGGCCCGGGCGACGATGCCTTGCGGGACGCCCGCACCCGCGCGGCCGGCGTTTCCTCCGCCGACCCCGGACTGCCCGATCGCCTCGGCCGGGAACCCGGGGTCCGGTTCGACCGCCGACCCGATCTCGTCGAGGTCCACCGCGTCCTCGGCCGCGAGCTCGTTCAGCTTCGCGGTGAGCCGCTCGGCCAGCCGCCGGGAGTTGGCGAACACGATCGTCGAGCGGTGCGCCCGGACCAGCTCCAGCACCCGCCGCTCCACGGCCGGCCAGATGGACGGCCGCTGCGCCGTACCGGCGGCCGAGCCGATCAGGTCCTCGTCCGGGTCGCCGGGCTCGGGGGTGGCGGCCAGCGCGGCCAGGTCGGGTACCGGTACCTCGACCCGGACCTCGATCGTCTTGGGGATGGGCGGGCGGATCACCTCCACCGGGCGGCTGCCGGCCAGGAACGCGGACACCTCGTCGACCGGCCGGACGGTGGCCGACAGCCCGATCCGCTGGGTCGGAGCGCGCCGATCGCGTGACCCGTCGGCCTGTTCCGGTGCCAGCAGCGCGTCCAGCCGCTCCAGCGACAGCGCCAGGTGTGCCCCGCGTTTGGTACCGGCGACCGCGTGCACCTCGTCGACGATCACCGTGCGGACCCCGCGCAGCGAGTCGCGCGCGGACGAGGTGAGCAGCAGGAACAGCGACTCCGGTGTGGTGACCAACACATCGGGCGGGGTACGGGCGAAGCGGCGGCGCTCGTCCGCCGGGGTGTCCCCGGTGCGCATGCCGACCGTGATCTCCGGCACGGGCAGCCCGAGGCGGTGGCTGGCCTGGCGGATGCCGGCCAGCGGGGAACGCAGGTTTCGCTCGACGTCGACCGCCAGGGCCTTCAGCGGGGAGACGTAGAGCACCCGGCAGCGGGCCTTCGGATCCTCCGGCGGGGCCTCGGTGGCCAGCTGGTCGAGTGCCCAGAGGAACGCGGCCAGCGTCTTGCCCGAGCCGGTGGGCGCCACCACCAGGGCATGTCGGCCGGCCCGGGCCGCGGCCCACGCGCCGGCCTGGGCGGCGGTCGGCGCGGCGAACGCCCCGGCGAACCAGCTCCGGGTCGCGGGCGAGAAGCCGTCCAGCGGATCCACCGGCCCATCATGCGCGTCGCCCCCGACCGTTCGCGGCGTGGGCCGGCATGCGGACGGCTCCGACGATTTGACCTGATCTTAGGCATCGCATAATTTCGGTCCGGCGCGCGAAACCCACCCAGCCGCCGACGATGAAGGCCCGGTCCGACACCGGCCCGCACCGCACCGTTCCCCGAGGAGATCAACCGTGCCGGGTCTCTCGGCGGCCCTCCCGCCAGGATCCCCCCACCAAGTCCCCAGCCGCATCCTCGCGGCGGGAGGCCGGTCGGCCACATTCGGGGAGTTCGGCGAGGCGGTCGTCGAGGAGCTGCTCACTCCCGCGGCGCTGCGCGCGCTATTGCGGGCGGCGATCGACGGTGCGCTTGCCGACGGCGACCCGCTGGCCGACTTCGGGGTCGAGGTGGTCGGGGCGCGGGTCCGGATGCCGACGTCGGTGTCCGCCGACCCCGGTGAACGCGCCTTCGCGGTGACCATCGACGCCCAGCTCGAGGCGGACGTCGGCCCCCGGTTGTTCGGCATGGGGGTCGACGCCGATGTCGAGATCGCACTCACCCTCCGGGTCCGGGCGTTCGCCCCCGCCGCAGTGCGGTTCCACATCGATCCGGTGCGGGCCGACGACCTGCGGTTCCGGATCCGTGGCCGCTCGGACTGGCTGCCGTTTCCGCTGGTGGAGGGCGGTGGGTCCCGGCTCGCCCGCACCGCGCACCGCTCGTTGCCGGTGTTCTGTCGGGCGCTGAACCGAATGCTCGACGCCTCGGCCGGCCAGCGCCAGGTCGACCTGCTGGAACTCGTCCGGGGCTCCGGTGCCGCCAGCGCCGGTGCGGACGGTCCCCGGATCGGGTCGCTCGGGCCCGGGGAGAGCGTGGACTGGGTGGTGGACAACCGCGACCGGGAGCGGGTCCGGGTGGCGCTGTGGGCGGGCCTCCAATACCCGTCCTCGGCCGGCGTACCGCGCGTCGCGCCGGTGCCCACGCTCGCGCTGACACTGACCGGCCCGGACGGTGAGCCGGCCGCCGAGGTCGGGTTGCCGGTCCACCGAGCCCTGCCTGAGCTGGACACCGCCGACAGCCCGGACCTGCTCGCTCCAGGTCGGTACGGGGCCCGGCTGGTCAACCTCGGTTCGCGGACGTTGGTCTACCGGATCGAGGAGCTGCGCCGAACCATGGTCGGCGAACGGATCGACTTCGCCGAGCTCGGCGACGCGCTGCTCCGGCGCGGCCTCGACCGGGTCACCGTCGCCGGGGTGGTGCGCACGCTGCTCGCGCAGGTGGGTGACCTGGTCGGTCAGGCCTGGCCCGGCGCGATGGCCGAGGTGACGGCCCAGACGGTCGAGGTCGAGCCGGACGAGGTGCCGGCCGACGAGCTGCGGTTCCGGATCACCCTGGTCGCCGACGCGCGGCTGGTGAACGACTCCGGGCGGAGGACCGTCGAGGTGAGCGCGACCGTGCGGGCCCGGCTGCCGGTCACCGTGCACACCCTCGTCGAACCGGCGACGTTGGTGGTCACCCCTGGGCCGTTGACCGAGCTGCGGGTGTTGCACGCCGGCCGGCGGGTGCGCGGATGGCTGGTGCCGCTCCCCGCGCCACACCGCATCCTCACCCGGATGCGCGCCCGGGTGACCGCCGAGCTGGAGCGCCGGCTGGCCGATGCCGACCTCCGCTTCGTCGCCGCCGTGTTGGCCGCCGAGCACCCGCTGAGTTTCGCCGAGCCGCCGGACAGCCTGCGCGCGGGCGTCGTCTGGCACGGCCGCGCGGCCGGCGGCCACCCCGGTTGCCACCCTGTGCGCCTGGCCGACAACCAGCCGGTCCGGCTCAGCGCCCGAATCCGGATGGTCGGCACCGACCCCGAGGAACCGCCGGCCGACCCGTCCACCGCCGAGCTGACCCTGCGCGACGAGCACGACGGCGTGACCTGGACCGGTTCGCTGACGGTCCCGCCGGACGGCGAGCCGGGGGTGCTGCGGGCCGAGCTGACCGCCCCGAGGGCCGGTCGCTGGGAACTGCGGGTGACCGC
>JAJCYC010000226.1 GCA_029263115.1 Pseudonocardia sp.
CCACCGGCTCGAGCACCTCTCCCACCGGCTCGAGGACCTCACCGAGCGGCTCCAGCACCTCAGCCACCGGGTTCAGGACCTCGCCCACCGGGTCGAGGACCTCACCGAGCGGCTCGAGCACCTCACCCACCGGGTCCAGGACCTCGCCCACCGGCTCGAGGACCTCGCCCACCGGCTCGAGCACCTCACCCACCGGCTCAAGGACCTCACCGACCGGGTTCAGGACCTCGCCCACCGGCTCGAGGACCTCACCGAGCGGGTCGAGGACCTCACCGACCGGGTCGAGGACCTCGCCCACCGGGTCGAGCACCTCGCCCACCGGGTCGAGCACCTCACCGACCGGCTCGAGCACCTCACCGACCGGGTCGAGGACCTCACCGAGCGGCTCGAGCACCTCACCCACCGGGTCCAGGACCTCGCCCACCGGCTCGAGGACCTCACCGAGCGGCTCGAGCACCTCACCCACCGGCTCCAGGACCTCGCCCACCGGCTCGAGGACCTCGCCCACCGGCTCCAGCACCTCACCGACCGGCTCGAGCACCTCACCCACCGGCTCAAGGACCTCACCGACCGGCTCCAGCACCTCAGCCACCGGGTTCAGGACCTCGCCCACCGGCTCGAGCACCTCACCGAGCGGCTCGAGCACCTCACCCACCGGCTCCAGGACCTCCCCCACCGGCTCGAGGACCTCACCGACCGGCTCCAGCACCTCACCCACCGGCTCGAGCACCTCACCCACCGGCTCGAGCACCTCACCCACCGGCTCGAGCACCTCACCGAGCGGCTCCAGCACCTCACCCACCGGGTCCAGCACCTCACCCACCGGCTCCAGCACCTCACCCACCGGCTCGAGCACCTCACCCACCGGCTCCAGCACCTCACCCACCGGCTCGACGGGGGCCGCGGGCGGGGCTCCCGGACCCGGCGTCACCGGGCCCGGCAGGACCGGGCCTGGGACCACCAGTGCGGACAACACCGGCTGGGCCGCCCGGCTCGGCTCCAGCGGTGTGGAGAGCCCCGCGGTCAGGAACGCGGCCGACAGATCCTCAAGACCCGGGGACGCGATCAAGCCTGCGCCGAAGAGCCCGGCGAACACCCCGGGAAGCCGGAACCCTGGGAGGCTTTCGCTCTGGCCGGGATAGCCGCTGCCAGATTCGCCGAGACCGAACGGGTTGAGTCCGGTCTGGGCGATGAGCGCTGCACTGATCACCATCGTGCCGATCGCGGCCATCGCGTTCGTCGCCGGCCCCGGGCGTCGGTGCGAGACGGCGAGTGCGGCCGCGCCCTCCTGCTCGAGCGGGCTGGCCAGGCGCTCGGCCGGCATCGGACGTTCCTCGCGGCGAAGCAGTTCGCGAACGGGAACCCGGACCCGGGGTCCCGCCCCGTCAAGGGGGACCACCGGTGGCGAACCAACGGTCTCCCGGCCGAGGAAGTCGGCGAGGACGGTCACCGAGAGAATCGGCCTGGCGCAACGCTGGGTAGCGGAGATCGACACCGTTGGTCCTTCGATCGAGTGACGAAGCCTCGTAGTTTTACTCCAAGTAATCGTTTTCTGCCAAGGACTAGGCCATGCCATTCAACCGCTGACCGCTATTGGTCTGAACGGTCTATCTGCCGCTTATCGACCGGAACCCACCGCTCATCGAACAGCTGGGCCGTTCGCCGAGCCATCTGCCGCTCAACGGCCGCACTCCGGAACCACACGTCACCGGACCTGCAAGTGCCGGGCGTCACGATCTGTACCGGAACGGAGCTCCTGCGACGACCGGATCAACCGCCGTTGACCCGGCCTCCGGGGGCCGTGCCATAGCCCCGACCGGTATGGCCATTGGTATGGCCATTGGTATGGCCGTTCACCTGGCTCCCGACAGCACTGTCGGCACCAGGATTGTCGGCGAACCACTCGCCCCACCGATAGCTCACCTCACGCCGGGGCCGCAGTGGGTGGATCTGGCCGGCCTGGACGCCGAGCTGCCGGTGGCGCCCGGGCGTCGGCACGGGTTGAGGCGGAGCGATCGGAAGGACCGGTGCTCCCTGCCGAGGATCCGGTTGAACGGGCCGGCCCTGCCAGGGGCCCGCGCCATGTCCGGTCGGCGGCCCGATTCGCTTGGGCACCGGCACCCGGCCCGGGATCAGCGGCGCTTCGGTGATCTTGCCCTGCTTCAGGTGCAGCACCCGCGTGGCCAGCTGAATGATCGCCGGTCGATGGGTCGTCATCACCACGGTGCGACCGCGCACCAACCGACCGAGCGCCTGCACGACAGTTCGTTCGGCGTCGGTGTCCAGACCGGTCGTCGGCTCGTCGAGCAGCACCACCGGCGCATCGACCAGCAACGCTCGGGCAATGCCGACCCGCTGCCGCTGACCACCGGACAACCCGATCCCGCCGGAGTCGAGGGTGGTGCGCAGCCCGTCGGGCAGCTTTGAGGAGAACTCGGTGACCAGCGCGGCCTCGGCAGCGGCGACGACCTCCTCGTCGGTCGCGTCGGGGCGTCCGTAGCGGATGTTGTCGGCCAACGATCCGGAGAACAGGAACGTGTCCTGCAGCACGACCGAGACCTGACGATGCAGCCAGCTGTCCCGCACCTCATTCATCGGGATCCCGCCGAGCAGCACGGTGCCGTCGTTCGGTTCGTACAGACCGGAAATCAGCGCCAGGATCGTCGACTTGCCGGCGCCGTTCGGTCCCAGCAGCGCCACCCGATCGCCCGGACGGATCCGCACATCGAGCTTGTTCAGGATCGGGCCCCGGCCGTAGTCGAGGGTGATCCCCCGCAGCTCCACCGCACCGTCGATGCGGTCCGGCAGGTTCTCCCGGGGGATGACCGCCCGGTGCGGACTGTCCAGCACGGCCGCGATGCGCTCGGCCGAGGCCGCGCCCTTGGTGAAGGTCAGCGCCATCTTCGACATTGCACGCAACGGCTTGAGCATGTCGCGCAGGTAGCTGGTGACCACCACCAGCACGCCGACGGTCCATAACCCGTTGAGCACTCCGTACCCACCGACGAACAGCAGCGACGCCGTACCCATGGCGCTGACCCCCTCCAACAGCGGGGTGAAGCGGGCTCGCAGGTCGACCGCCCGCAGTCCGGTGCTGAGCACCAGCCGGTTGCCTGCGGCGAACTTGTCGTCGTGCATGTCGTGCCGGCCGAACGCGTGCACGGTCCGTACGCCCTGCAGGGACTCCGCGACGAAGCCAGCCATCCGCCCCTCGGCGACCCGGCGGCGACGTGCGGAGTTGCGGGTGAGCTTCGTGTAACGGGCGGCGGTGAAGAACACCAGTGGTGCCACCGCGAGCGCCACCAGACCGAGCCGCCAGTTGACAGCCAGTAGCACCGTCGCGAATCCGGTGATGGATATCAGGCCGGGAATCAGGGTGGAGAACATCTCCACCATGCCGTCCTCGATGCGGGCGGTGTCGGTGGCGATCCGGCTGGTGAGCTCGCCGACCGCCTGTTTGTCGTGGTAGCCCATCGGTAGCCGTTGCATGTGGCTGAACACCTCGGTGCGGATCTCCGAGGTGATCCGCTCACCGGCGCTGTTCATGATCCGGTCGCCGAGGTAGTCGAAGAGCCCGGATATCGCAGTGATCACCAGTACCGCGCACGCCGCGATCGAGAGCATGGCGATTGGGGTCGGACCGAACAGCGTGGCCACCTCGCCGAGCAGACCGGTCGGGGTCGTGCCCTTGAGCACGTGATCGATGACGAGGGCCAACGGCCAGGGCGTGGCGAGGTCGGCGGCCAGCTCGACGAACCGCAAGAAGACGCCAAGGGCGAGAGAGCCCTTCTGCCGCTTCGCATAGGAGCGGTAGCGCCACAGCTGGCGCAGCATGCCCAGATCCGGGGTTCCGAGATCGGGGATGTCGATCTCGTAGTCCTTGCGCCTCATCGAACGGTCACAGCCGCCAGGCCGGCCCGGGCGCGATCCCGCAGCTCGGCATTGCTCACCCCGGGGCGGATGCCGTGGGCAGCCATCCCGGCCAGTACCGGATCGGTCAGGTCCGGGTCCGCCAGCAACATCGCCTCCAGCATCCCGGCGAAGTAGCGGCGACGACGCAGCGCCTGCTCGCTCAGCTTCGTTCCGGACAGCCGCGCGGACAGCTCCATGCCGCGCAGCAACATCCGGTCGAACCGGTCCGGCCCGTGGCCTCCGCCGATCACGGCGCTACGCGCGGACCAGCACGCCGAGGCCCACAGCGTGCCGTCCGCGTGTGGGTCGGCCGTGCCGCCGTGGAAGTGCGCCATCGTCCAGCGCGGGTCGAGCATCCGCCGACGCTGGTCGGTGGCCGGCAGACCGACACGGTGCCAGCCGTAGATGTCCGGCTCGTCGAGCATGATCGCGGTCAGCAGATCGCAGGTGCCCTCGTCTATGGCGACCTTCTTGTTCGTCTGGTGAAGGGCGGGACGAAGATGGTTGAGTCGGAAGTCCGCTGTGTGCCGGCAGATGTGGTGGCCGACCTCGTGATAGACGATGGCCAGGTTGTGCGCCGGGGCGTTCCAGTAGGGCTCGCCGCTCACACCCGCCAGGTACACACTCCCGCCACCGAGATGCACCTCGCCGGACGCCTCCACCTCGACCGGCTCGGCGGGATCGAACTGTCGGGCGGCAACCCGGTAGTGCCCACCGCCCCAGCGTCGGGACTGCTCGTGCATGCCGATGCGCACCAACAACCGGGGCAGCGGGCGACCAAGTAGGTTGTTGGCAGTCCGCAGCGCCCGCTGGGCATGGAAGGCTACGTTGACCACGCCGAAGGCGCGGGCGCGAAGCTGATCTTCCGGTGTGCCGACCGGTCCTCCGCCGGCTGCCGGCTCGACATGCAGATCCACGCCGCCGAACAGCACCCCGGCTCGCTCGTCACGGACGATCACCTCGGGGAGCGCCAAGTGCGCGGGGCCGATGTCCAGGAGCTCCAGTGACACCTCGGCCAGCACCCCGGGGCCGGGACGTCCGCCCGGGAGGTAGGCCAGGCCGCTCGTGATACCGCTGGTCATGCCGTGCTTTCCGCAGTCACACCGCCGAGCCTGGCAGAGTAGCCAACTCGTCGTCGATCGACCGCTCGGCGATGTCGTCGCCGGTGAGCAGGTCGATCGCCGCTCCGTTGACCAACTCGCCCGGGGTGAGCACCGGCAGCCCGGTGGCGGCTGCGGTCTCCCGGCTGGCGAGGGGACTCGCCGTCACCAGGCCGCTGATCACCTGCACACCGACTCCGAGCCGACCCAACAGCTCCACACCGGCCACCGCGCCCAGGCCGTCTCCGACGGCCAGCACGACCTGGTCGGCAAACCCCGGCAACTGCTCCGCGAGTGCGCGGGTCTCCTCCTGGAGTACGCCGTCGGCGATCTCCATGACCACGACCTCAGCACCATCGGCAACCAGGGCGTCACGCATGTCCCGCATCGTCGTGATCAGCCGCTCGGTCGGATACCCGAATGTCGAGGACATGCCGAAGTCGATGAAGTCGATGACCGCGTGCGCGCCGGCGTCCGCGTAGGACCAGTGGTCCTTCCCGCTGCCCGAGCCGGTGACCTTGGCCGCGCCGACCCGCAGGCCGCTGCGCGCCATGCCCCGGATGATCGACGCGGCGGTGGTGGTCTTGCCGGCGTTCATCGACGAGCCGAGCACCATCACCGTGCCCAGCGCGGGCTCGAGCGGAGCCGGCCGCTTGCGGGCGAAGTCGTCGAGGGAGAGCGGGGAGCCACCACGGTCGGTCAGTGCACCCACCACCTCCAACTCGGTCGGCGCGCCTCGACTGGTGTGCGCGGAGGCCACCGTGCCGATCAGGCCGCCCGCGGTGAGCAGGTGAACGGCGGTGTCGCTAGGCAGGTAGCCCTCGAAGAAGTCGGTGGCGTAGCGGTTGCCGTACGCCCCCACCACGAGATCACCGACATAGAGGCGGCAGCGGCGACCCCATGGGTTCTCCAAATGGTCGTGCACCCCGACGGAGGTGACGGCAGAGACGACGAGGTCTCCCAGTTGTGGCTCCCGCACGACAGGGCCGACCCGGACATCGGAGGGGTCGGTCACCCTCCGTGTCAGGTAGCCCCACTTCGCTGTGGTGAGTCCCCGCATCACACCTCCCGCCGCGCACCGGCGTGCCGCCCGATGAACGGGCGCACTCCCTGGTGAACGGTCGATCGTTCCGTGACCCCCGCCATGTCGGCGGCTCCGATCACCCGGACAACAATGGCTGCCTGACTTTGCCCGCGTGGCTGCGACGTCACACCAGCCACTCTGCCACCGTCACCCGTGAGGGACAACTCTGCGGAGACAGGCGACGCGAACACATACCGTTAACGACTCAGCAGCATCGTCGATCCGCCCCGAAAGTGTGACAAACCACCCGGCGTGGCGACTGGCCCCTGGTCAGATGCTCACTTCGCGTCGGTGCAGGGCCGAGACCACCTTGCGCACCGAGGTCAACGACCCGTGCTGCCAAGACACCACGTGGCTGAGCCAGTCACCGGCGAAGTACACCCGGCCGGCGCCGTTCACCAGCGGCGCGAACACCGGGTCGTCGATGTCCTTTGGAATGTCCATCCAGGCGCCCTCCACGTGGGGGACCCGGGTCCAGGCGACGGAGAACGAGGTGAGCAGCTCGGTCCGGTACTTGGGCCCGTGCACCTTCATCCCCTGGGCCAGCGCCCGCGCCTCCCGCTCGCCCGGGCGCAGCGCCGCGTAGGCGTCGGCCTTCTCGTCGGTGTTGTAGTAGCCGACCACGACCCCCCGTTGCGAGTGGAACCCGTGCGAGGGGTACCAGATGCGGGTGATGTCCATGTCGGTCTCGGTGATCCCGCCGTAGATCCGGTCCTGGGTCTCCCACCACCTGGAGCGATACTCCAGCCCGATCTTGCCGGCCGACGTGGGGCGGAAGGTGGTCAGACCACTCTGCACGGCCGGACCGAGGTTGTGCGGCACTCGCGCCATCAAGTTCGGCGGGAGCGTCGCGATGCAGTAGTCGGACTCCATCCGCTGCTCCCGCCCGTCCGGCTCCCGGTAGGTGACCGCCACCCGGTCCGGGCCGTCGGTGACCCCGGTGACCAGGCAACCCAGCTTGATCCGTCCCGGGCCCACCCTCGCGGCGAGCGCCAACGGGATGGCGTCCATCCCGCCGACCGGCTGGAACATCAGGTGATCGTGCTTGAAGTCCACGTTGAAGGTCAGTTCCTGGCCGACCTCGGAGGCGAACACCTGGCTGAGCGGCGGGACCGGCAGGGCCCGGCTGAACGGAACCCCAGCGGCACCTGGCCATGCGGTGTACCCGCGCTGGCTGCCGCCCAGGTATCTCCAGTCGCGTGCCTGGGTTCCCGAGATCCTGTTGCCGACGTTGCCGAAGTCCCGTAGGAACGCCAGCAACTTCTCCTTGTCCTGCGGGGTCATCGCCTGGTCCAGGGCACCCTGGTTGGTGGCCTTCGCCAGCAGCTCGGACACGTAGCCGTACACGTCGGACTGGGCCGCCCGCCGGCGCACCGGCTGGCCGGGCTTCATCCCGTTCTCCTCACGGAATATGTAGGCATCGGCGTTGTGGTTGGCGAACACCTCCAGCGGCACGCCCAGCTCGCGGCAGTAGTCCATGGTGACCATCCACTGCGCAATCCGGGCCGGGCCGGCGTTGAAGTACTGCCCCTCGGAGTACCCGACCCGCTGCCGGTGGCCGTCCAGGTCGACGTGCTCGTCACCACCACGCACGGTGAGACTGCGCCCGCCTATCCGGTTCTGCGCCTCCAGCACCGTGCAGTTCCAGCCCGCCTTGCCCAGTTCGTAGGCCGCCGCGAGCCCGGCCACGCCGCCGCCGAGAATCACCACCGAGCCGGCCGCCCGACCGGTGAGCGAGAAGTCGGCTGGACTGGGTGGTGAGAACCCGGCGTGCGACGCGTCGGAGGTGACCGCGAGATCCAGCGCCCCCATCGTCGCCAGCATCACCCCGGCTCCACCGCTGACGCCGACCGCGCGCAGGAAACGCCGTCGGCTCATCCCGCCGGAGCCGCCGGCGGTGTCTGCGGGTCCGGCGGGTCCCTGTGTCGGAGAGTCGCGCATCAGCCGCGACGCCCGATCCGCAGCAGCCTCTCCGGCTCGAACCAGGACACGAACGACACCCCGGACATCTGGTACCGGAACTTGATGCTCATGATCAGCCGGATACCCCAGTGCATGCCGAAGGCCGACACCGCCCACACCCGGCCGGCCCGCCGGTCCAGCAGCGCCAGCGGCGCGCCGAGCTCGACGGCCAACGATCCGACCGCGAACCCGGTGAACAGGTGCCGGTGCTTGTACAACGCGTATCCAGCCGGTGCCGCGGTCGAGCCGAACACCTCCTTGCGCACACTGTCCACCGCGACCTGGCGGCGCATGGCGTCGCCCTTGGCCCAGGCCCAGCCGCTCGGGCCCTTCACCTTGGCGATCCCAGCCAGTAGGTAGGTGACCGCCGAGGCCGCGTTCATCAGCTCCATCGGCCAGGCGTAGCGCGGATGCGGAGCGGGCGGCGGAGCCGAGCGCGCCCTGGACACCAGCGCATCAACGGAGAAGCCGTCCGCGGACCGGGCGGCGCCCAGCACCATGGAGTGCATCACCAGCGTGTTGTCGTTGTGGTAGATCATCGACCAGGAGTTGCGGTACGACAGGGTCCAGGTGAGTAGCGCCGAGTGCAGCCGCCCGACCACCGGGTGCCCCGCGCCGACGGCGAACAGCGCGGTGCTGGCCAGGGTCGCGTCGGCGAGCGTGTCGGCGACCTTCGGCGGCAGTGGCCGGTTCAGCACCCGGACCGGACCGACCGGGGCGAACATGTCCGGACTGCCGCGATGCAGCTTGCGCAGCATCTTGCGGCGTTTGCCCAGGTAGTAGAGGGTATAGCCGCCGATCACGGCCCTGGTCATGCCCAGCCGGGCGGCGGGGGCGGCCGAAATACGCTTCACGCCGGCACCGACTTCGGTCCGGCCGGATCGGCCTCTGGTTGCGTCCCGGGAGGGAGCTCCGCCACCGGGACGGCCCCGGAGGGCCGGGGCAGGTCTGCGCTACCCAGCACGGTCTCCTCGTCGACCCGAACCTGGTGCCCGAGCAAGCAGTTGTCCAGGTCGAACAGGCCCTCGATCACCTCGATCCGCCGCACCTCGCGCAGCTCGTCCTTGGCCGCGAGCTTCTCCGCGAGCGCCGAGGTCCAGGCCGGTACCCGGTCCTCGTCCTGCGCCCGACCGAGCTGGCGGCGGACCTGGTTAAGACCACCCGCGCCGAGATGCCGGTAGTGCAGGTAGCCCCGTGAGCCGTCATGTCGCACCGCGATCACGTACTTGATCAGCTTCTTGTCGTTCCGACGCGAGCTGAACATCGGGTAGTAGGACAGCGGGAAGCCGTCGACCCGCTGCGCTCGCGGCTTGCGGTACTGCCGCAGCGGGTAGAGCAGCGCGCCCAGCATCGCGACGGCGAACAGCTCCGCCCAACCACGCTCTCGCGGAGCCCACTCGTACTCGCCCATGCCGTCTCCAACCTTGCCCGACCATCCGACCCGGGCACAGCGCCCACGCGGGACGAGCAAACCCCATAGAAGGAAAACGACCGCGAGCGCGGCGAGGTTATGTTGCAATTAGCTGAAGATCGCCACGCCGCGGATGCCTGGCCAGCTCGGCGGCCTCGGTGATGTCGCCGTCCTCCCCGGACCGTCGGTGGGTGTCCGCAGACCCGTCGCATAGCCTCACCACATCTGGAAGTACCAGGAGGATTGCCCGAATGTATGTACTGCCCTCGGTACCTGACGAGTCCACAGCGCTGCTCGGCCGCCTGCAGATGTTGGTCACCACCGACCGCTACCAGCTGCGCCGGACCGGGCAGGGCTGGCGGTTCGTCCGGCGGGAGTTCGCCCCGGGCTCCAGGCTGCGCGGCCTGCCCCAGTGGCGGTGAGTGACCTTCCGGAGCGCGTCGAGCGCCTGATCCTGGGCGGCCGCCGCCGCTACGACCGCCGCGAGATCCACCATCGCTCCGGGGTGTCGCCGGACCGCACGCTGCGGTTGTGGCGGGCCATGGGTTTCGCCGACGTTGCCGACGACGAGCGGGTGTTCACCCGCGCCGACCTGGACGCGCTCGACCAGCTCGAGCAGCTGCGGCGCGCCGGTCTGGTGCCGGCCGATGTTCAGGTCGCGGTGATCCGATCGATCGCGGTGGCCATGTCCGGGCTGGCGGACTGGCAGGTGAACGGGCTCTACCGGACGAACCCGGACGTCTCCCCCGACCGTCCCGAGGAACTGCTCCAGGCGCTGCGCGCCGTGCTGACCTCGCTGGAGCGTCTGCAGAGCTACGTGTGGCGCCGACAACTGGTCGCCGCCGCCCGCCGGTTCCGGACCGTCCGGGTCGGTGACCCGGGCACCCGGGTGATGGTGGTGGGCTCGGCAGACCTGGTCGGCTTCACCCGCGCCACCCGCCGTCTGAGTCCGACCGAGCTGGTGGAGCTGGTCGAGCTCTTCCACGGACTGGTCGCCGAGGTCGCCGCCGAGCACGACGGCCGGGTGGTCAAGACCATCGGAGACGGGGTCCAGTTCGTCGCCGACACGCCGGAACCCGCCGCCGGCCTGGCTCTGGACCTGCTCGACCGCGCGATCAGCTCCAGGCTGCCGGAGCTGCGGATCGGGATGGCGACGGGGCCGGTCCTGCCACGATTCGGCGACGTCTACGGGTCCGTCGTGCACACCGCCGGCCGGCTGACCACCGAGGCGCGCCCGGGTCGGGTGTTGGTGGACCACGACACGGCCGCGGCCCTGGCCGGCGACCCGCGGTTCACCCTGCGGATGCGCCGAGCCGTGACCATGCCCGGCTACCCACGCCTGCAATCCTGGGGACTGCGCCGGGCGGCCGGTGCCGGGCCCTGATCGTCAGGCGCTCACGGACTGCCGGTGGTCCTGTC
>JAJCYC010000227.1 GCA_029263115.1 Pseudonocardia sp.
CTGATCGGCAACGAGGCCGCCGGCAAGGCCGCCGGGCTCACCCCCCGGGCCCGCATCGTGTCCACCGCGGTCTCCGGCGCCGACCCGACGATCATGCTGACCGGCCCGGCGCCGGCCACCGTCAAGGCGCTGGCCAAGGCCAACCTCACGGTGGACGACATCGACCTGTTCGAGATCAACGAGGCGTTCGCTGCGGTCGCGCTGCGGTTCATGTCCGACGTCGGCGCGCCGCACGAGAAGACCAACGTCAACGGCGGCGCCATCGCGATGGGACACCCGCTGGGCGCCACCGGCGGCATGCTCATCGGCATCCTGATCGACGAGCTCGAACGCCGTGAGCTGCGCTACGGCCTGGCCACCCTGTGCGTCGGGGGCGGCATGGGCATCGCCACCGTCATCGAACGCCTCTCCTGAGCACCTCCGCAGATCCGAAAGGGACACCGAACCAAGTGAGCGAGCAGAAGGCGGTCCGCTGGGAGCGCGGGGACGACGGGATCGTCGTAGTCACCCTGGACGACCCCGGCCGTAGCGCCAACACGATGAACGACCGGTTCAAGAGCGCGTTCGGGGAGTGCCTCGAAGCGCTGAGCGCCGACAAGGAGAACATCACCGGGGTGATCCTCACCTCGGCGAAGAAGACCTTCTTCGCCGGCGGCGACCTGGACAGCCTGATCAAGGCGACCCCGGCCGACGCGCCCCGAATCCTGGAGACCGTCGGCGCGCTGAAGTCGCAGCTGCGGGCGCTGGAGACGCTGGGTCGCCCGGTGGTCGCGGCGATGAACGGCACCGCGCTGGGCGGCGGCCTGGAGATCGGCCTCGCCTGCCACCACCGGATCGGGCTGAACGCCCCCGGCGTGGTGTACGGGCTGCCCGAGGTCGGGCTCGGACTGCTGCCCGGCGGTGGCGGCGTGGTCCGCACCGTGCGGTTGCTCGGCATCGCCGACGCATTCATGAAGGTGCTCGCGCAAGGCCAGCGGCACAGGCCCGCGGCGGCGCTGGAGGTGGGGGTCCTCGACGAGCTCGCCGACACCCCCGAGGAGATGCTCGACAAGGCCCGGGCCTGGATCTCGGCCAACCCGGATGCCGCGCAGCCGTGGGACCGGCCCGGCTACAAGATGCCCGGCGGGGTGCCCTCCTCGCCCAAGCTGGCCGCGGTCCTGCCGGCGTTCCCGGCGAACCTGCGCAAGCAGCTCAAGGGCGCCCCGATGCCGGCGCCGCGCAACATCCTGGCCGCTGCGGTCGAGGGTGCCCAGGTCGATTTCGACACCGCACAGAAGATCGAGATGCGGTACTTCCTGGAGCTGGTCACCGGCCAGGTCGCGAAGAACATGACCAAGGCGTTCTTCTTCGACCTGCAGGCGATCAACAACGGCAAGTCCCGCCCGTCCGGCCACGACACGTGGCAGCCCACCAAGGTTGCGGTACTCGGCGCCGGGATGATGGGCGCCGGCATCGCCTACGTGTGCGCGCAGAGCGGCTGGCAGGTCGTGCTCAAGGACATCTCGCTGGAGGCGGCGCGCAAGGGCAAGAGCTACTCCGAGGGACTGGTCGGCAAGGCCGCCAAGCGCGGCAAGATCTCCACCGAGAAGGCCGAGGCACTGCTGGGCCGGATCACCCCGACCGCCGACCACGGCGACCTGGCCGGCTGCGACGTGGTCATCGAGGCGGTGTTCGAGTCGGTGGCGCTCAAGCAGGAGGTGTTCGCCGAGGCGATGAAGGTCGTCGAGCCGGACGCGCTGCTCTGCTCCAACACCTCGACGCTGCCGATCACCGAGCTGGCGGCCGGTCTCCCGGGGCGGGCCGAGGACTTCATCGGCCTGCACTTCTTCTCTCCGGTGGACAAGATGCCCCTGGTGGAGATCATCAAGGGCGGGCAGACCTCGGACGCTGCGCTGGCCAAGGCGTTCGACCTCACCCTCGGGATCAAGAAGACGCCGATCGTGGTCAACGACAGCCGGGGATTCTTCACCAGCCGCGTCATCGGCACCTTCATCAACGAGGGCATGGCGATGCTCGCCGAGGGCATCGACCCGCAGACCATCGAGCAGGCATCCGCCCAGGCCGGCTACCCGGCCCCGGTGCTGCAGCTGATGGACGAGCTGACTCTCACCCTCGGGCAGAAGATCCGCCAGGAGACCAGGGCGGCGCTGGAGGCGACCGGCGAGAAATGGGTCGAGCACCCGGCGGAGGCGATCGTCGACCGGATGGTCGAGGCCGGCCGGCACGGCAAGTCCACCGGCGCGGGGTTCTACGACTACACCGACGGCAAGCGGGGCTCGCTGTGGCCCGGGCTGCGCACCGACTTCGGGGCCACCAACCACGACGTCGACCTGCACGAGCTCTCCGAGCGGATGCTGATCGTGGAGTCCCTGGAGACCTGGAAGTGCATGGACGAAGGGGTGCTCACCTCCGTCCCGGACGCCAACATCGGGTCGATCTTCGGCATCGGCTTCCCGGCGTGGACCGGCGGCGTGCTGCAGTACATCGACGGCTACCCGGGCGGTAAGGCCGGCTTCGTCCGGCGTGCCGACGAGTTGGCCACCAAGCACGGCGAGCGGTTCGCGGTACCGGAGTCGCTACGTGCGGCCGCCGGCGCCGACGCAGGGGCCGGTACGGCGGCGTGAGGCGCACGTCCGGCGGGTCGCCCGGTGCGCCCCGCCGGACGTCCGGGCCGGATGATCCCGCGGCGCATCAGGTGAGCAGGCCACCGTCGACGTAGACGGTGTGCCCGGTGATGTACGCGGCGCGGGATGAGCAGAGAAACGCGACGGCGTCGGCAACTTCCTCGGGCCGGCCCAGCCGGCCCACCGGGATCCGGGCCTGGGAGTCGCCGATCGCGCGTTCGGGGTCGTCGCTGAGCGAGAAGTAGTGTTGCAGCCGCTCGGTGCCGATGAACCCGGGTCCGACGGAGTTCACCGTGATGCCGTTGGGCGCCTCCTGCCGGGCCAGCGAGCGGGCCCACCCGTTGACGCCGGGCCGGATCGCGTTGGACAGCAGCAGGGTCTCCTCGGGCCGGTCGACGGTGAACGAGGTGATGTTCACGATCCGCCCCTGGCCGCTGTCCCGCAGCAGCGGCAGCGCGAGCCGGGTCAGCCGGACCGCCGACATCATCGTCAGTTCGAACCCGGCCAGCCAGTCGCCGTCCTGGAGATCGGCGAAGCGGCCCCCTTTCGCGCCGCCGGTGTTGTTCACCAGGATGTCGAGACCGCCGAAGCGCTCGTGGGTCAGCCGGACCAGTCGCGCCAGGTCGTCGGTCGAGGTGGCGTCCCCGGCGACCGCGATCGCCCGGTCGGCGCCGAACTCGGCCACGGCGGCGTCGAGGCGTTCGGCACCGCGCGCGAACAGCGCGACGTTGCAACCCTCCCGTACCAGGCTGCGCGCCACCGCCAGCCCGATGCCCGACGACGAGCCGCCGACCACCGCTGTCCGGCCCTGCATTCCGAGATCCATCCGTCCCCCGTTCCCCGGCGATCTCCTATCGTGCCAGCTTGGCCACCGGTCCCGTGATCCGCGCCGGTGGCCCTGGCACCGGATCGGCTCTGCTCGTAGTCTCGTGCGGGATGGCCGGGATCCGGGACTCGCCGTGGTGTCGCTGTCGCGTCTCGAGGAGGAGCCCATGACCGTCACCGATCCTGCGCGGACCGCGGCCGTGCCCGGCCACGGATCCCTGGTCGAGGAGACCGAGCACCGGTTCCGGGTGCACCGCGCGACCATGACCTCGCCGGAGCTGTACGCCCGGGAACTGCAGCGGATCTTCGCCCGCTGCTGGCTCTACGTCGGGCACGAGTCCGAGGTCGCCGAGCCCGGTGACTACGTGCGCCGCCCGGTCGGTGGGCGTCCGGTGTTCATGGTCCGCTCGCGACGCAGCGGTGAGATCAATGTCTTCCACAACTCCTGTACCCACCGCGGCGCGGTGGTCTGCCGGCAGAGCGCCGGCTCCGCCAAGGTCTTCCAGTGCTTCTACCACGCCTGGTCGTTCGACACCGACGGTCGGCTCGTCGGGGTGCCCGACCGGGAGGCCTACGGCGGGGGCCTGGACTTCGGCGCGCTCGGGCTGCGGTCGGTGGCGCGGGTGGCCAGCTACCGGGGCTTCGTCTTCGCCAGCTTCGACCCGCACATCGTCGAGTTGGCGGACTATCTCGGCAACGCGCGCGAGTACCTCGACCTGGTCGCCGACCCGATGGGCGAGGCGGAGATCATCCGGGGCTCGAACCAGTACGCGATCGAGGCCAACTGGAAGCTGCTGGTGGAGAACAGCATCGACGGCTACCACGGGCTGCCGACCCACGACACGTACTTCAAGTACCTGGTGGCGATGGGCACGGACCTCTCCGGTGGGGTGTCCGGGGTCGCCAGGTCGCTGGGCAACGGGCACGCGGTGATCGAGTACAGCGTGCCGTGGGGTCGGCCGGTGGCGAAGTGGGAGCCGCTGTTCGGCCCGGCTGCCCGCGAGGAGATCGACCGGTTGCGCGCGGACCTCATCGGACGCTTCGGCGAGCGGCGTGCGCTGCGGATGGCCGAGTCCAACCGCAACCTGCTGATCTACCCGAACCTGGTGGTCAACGACGTGATGGCGGTGACCGTACGCACGTTCATGCCGTCCGCTCCGGACATGATG
>JAJCYC010000228.1 GCA_029263115.1 Pseudonocardia sp.
CGAGCCGCTCACCGACACCGAGCGCCGCTCCCGGGACGCGCTGGCCGGCCGGCAGGTGACCCTGCGCTGAGTGGGTGACCCCGCCCGCCGCGGGTGGTCGGGGCCGACCCTGTTCCGCCCGCCCCGGCGGTGATGTGCCGAGATCGGCACACCACCGCGCGGGTAGCTGCGAGGCGCCGGCCCCACTGCCGGCCCCGTCCGCCGGGGCGGGTCAGGACCGCGTGCGGTCGCCGAGGTACGCGGCCCACAGCCGGGCGTAGGCGCCGCCGGCGGCCAGCAGGTCGGCGTGGCTGCCCAACTCGGCGATCCGGCTGTCCACCAGCACCGCGACCCGGTCGGCGTACCGGGCCACCTCCAGCCGGTGTGCGATCGCCACCACGGTCCGCCCGGCGAGCACGGTGTCCGCGGGCGCGCCGTTCCGGGCGTGCCGAGCGCTGCCGCGCCCGGCGCGACGGCCAGGTGTCGGACTCGACGAACCGGCCGAGGCGGTCGGCCAGCCCGTCCGGGTCACCGGTCCGGACCACGGTGAGCTCACCGGGCCGGCGGACCACCCCCGAGGAAGGCTCGACCAGCCCCGAACGCGCCGGCCAGCAGGGCCACCGGGTCGGTGGGGGAGTACAGCGTGGGGCGCAGCGCCAGCACGTCGGTGACCCGGTTGGCGGCCACCAGGGCCTCGCCGACCGCGTGCACCGTCTCCACCGCGGTGCCCACCGGCGCCACCAGGTAGGCCGACAGCGCGTACGCGGCGACCAGTTCCCCGAACGCTGATCTCGCCGGCCACCGCCGTCCGCGCGCCGAGCCAGACCACCGCGACGGTGACCAGCCCCGGCATCAGCACCTCGACACCGGCCAACCAGGCAGCGATCCGGCCGGCCGCCACCCCGGCCCGGCGCACCCGCTGGCTGGTCCGCGCGAACCGGTCGGCGAACCGCCGCTCGCCGCCCACCCCGCGCAGCACCCGCAGCCCGCCGCGATCCACATCGTGGTGCGCAGGTACTCGGTGACCCCGGCCGCCCCGGCCGCCACCAGCCCGAGCCCGAGGACCGCCCCGATCCGACCTGGCAGCGCGGCGCTGTCCCGGTCCAGGGCGGCGTCGACCGCGGCACCGAGCGCGGCGGGCGGCAGGGCCTGCGCGGCGGCGAGCGGCACGCCGACCAGCAACGCGGCGGCCAGCGGGCGGGGTTGGCCGAGCAGCAGCGCGCGCAGCAACCGCCACGGGGTGTCGGCGGTCAGCGTGCGGGGGGCGTCCTCAGGTCAATAGTGATCCACAGCAGGGACCGTAGCGACCCGCGCCGCCGCCCGCTACCGGGTTAGCCAGTGGGCAGCCAGGACACCTTGCCGGCGAGCAGGGCGAAGCCGACGAACGCGACCACGTCCAGCAGCAGGTGCGCGCCGACCAGCGCCCACAGCCGTCCGGTGCGCTGCCACACCCGCCCGAACACCGCCCCCATCACCAGGTTGCCGATGAACCCGCCGAAGCCCTGGTACAGGTGGTAGCACCCGCGCAGCAGCGCCGACGCGGCCAGCCCGGCGTTCTCGCTCCACCCGAGCTGGCGCAGCCGGGTGAGCAGGTAACCGGTGAGCAGCACCTCCTCGGCGAACGCGTTGCCGGCGGCGGCCAGCACCAGCACCGGCAGCCGCCACCAGGTGTCGGTGAGGGTGGACGGCAGCACGGTGAGGCTGGCCCCCACCGCGTGCGCCACCAGGTAGAGCCCCAGACCGGGGATACCGATCAGCGCGGCCAACCCGGCGGCCTCGAGCGCGTCGCGCGCCGGCCGGTCGCGGTCCAGCCCGATGCCGCGCAGGCTCAGCCCGGCCCGCACCACCAGGTAGCCGCCGAGCGCACCCCAGCCGACCAGCTGCGCCGCGTGGGTCAGCTGCAGCGCGAGGTCGACGAACTGGTTGGTGGCGGCCGGGGCGTTCAGCGCGACCTTCTGGTCGGGCAGCCGTTCGGGCCGCAGCAGCGACTGCAGCAGCGACAACGCGCTGCGCAGCGCGCTCATCGCCAGGGTGATGCCCAGGACGATGACCAGCTCGACCTTGATCAGTCGCCGCTCGCGGGCGTCGGCGGGGTGTGCGGACCCGACCGTCGGGGGCGCCAGCCAGCCCCGCAGCCCGCCCGTCACGGCAGCGAGGTTACCTGGCGGGGTTACCCTGGTCGGGTGCGCCGGTTCGTGTTCCAGCCGAAGTGGGTCTTCGGGCATCTGATGGCGGTGGCCGCCGCCATCACCTGCCTGTGGCTCGGCGACTGGCAATGGACCCGGGCGCTGACCACCGCCGAGGCGCAGAACTGGGGTTACGCCCTGCAGTGGCCGCTGTTCTCGGTGTGCTTCCTGGTCGGCTGGTGGCGGATGCTGCGGCTGGAGTCGCGCCGGCTCGACGAGCTGGACGAGGGGTCGGCGGCCACCCCGGCCCCGGCGGTGGACGCCCCGCTGCTGGCCCCACCCGCCACCCCGGCTGCCGCGGTCCCACTCGTGTCGGACCGGCCCGCCGGGGCCGATGAGGACGAGCAGCACGCGGCCTACAACCGGATGCTCGCCGCACTGGCCGCCCAGGACGCGGCCCAGCAGGACAGTCGTGGTTGGCCCCGGTGATTCGTGCGCAGTTGAGCTGATCTTGGAGTCTGTCGCTGTGGTCCTGCGACCCGTGGTGATGTGGTTGGGCGTGGTGGTGTGTCCGGCGTGCTGTTCTGCCGGTCGCTCCCGCCGCTGGTCGTGTCGGTTGCAGTAGCCGGTAGCGCGGCGCCTTTGGTTCGGCCTTGGCGAGGTCGCCGTTCAGGAGCAGATGCTGGGTGCAGGCGATGAGGTCGACGGCGAGCATGACCACGCTCAGCCACGCTTGGTCGATCGTGAAGGTCGGAGCTCGGCGCGCTGGGCCCACACCACCTCCCGCGCCGCCGCCCGAGCCCGAGCGACCGCGTTCAGCTGAACGCGGTCGAGCTGATCCAGCGGCCGCCAGCGGGTCGAGTCCGACGCGACCGTGCCGAACAACTCCGCCTGGTCGGGCCAGCAACCGCGACCGGGCCAACGGCGGGTTCTGCAACTGGCGCATCGATTTCCCATACTTGGATGTCGACGGACGGTCGTACTCGGTCGATCGCGGACCCGTGTCCGACACCTGCGACCATTACACGACCCGCTCGAAGACCAGAAATTCACGCTCCCCGCCTATGGCAAGGCGTGCGCCGTGTTCATTGTCAATGGGGCGGAACGCGCCAGGCAGTTTCACAACATTGTACGAGAGTCGTAGAGGCGGCGACAGTCGACGGTTTGTGGCCAGCATGTACGCTCATAGCATGGTTCGGCGAGAGTTGGCAATTCCGTGAACGGCCGTCGCATCGCGCTGGTCGCCTACCGGACGTTCGCCTGGATCACCGGCATCGGGTTGGTCCTGCTGGTCTGTGTGGCCATGCCGATCAAGTACACCGGTGGCAGCAGCAGGCCCACCGCGATCATCGGCATGCTGCACGGGTTCCTGTACATGGGCTACGTGGTGTGCACCCTGGTGCTGGCCGAGCGCTGCCGGTGGCGGCCGGTGCGCGCGGTGCTGGTCGCGCTGGCCGGCACCGTCCCGTTCGTGTCGTTCGTGGCCGAGCGGAAGGTCACCCGGCTGGTCGCGCAGGAGTCACCCCTCGCGCCGCATCGGGCAGCCGACCAGCAGCCCGACCTGAGCGCGTAACGCCTCCGGGTCGTCGGCCGGGGCCTGGAACGCCAGCCGCACGTCGTGGTCGCCGTCGTCGGCCTCCACCCGCAGCCGCAGGCCCAGCCGGTCCACCCCGAGCGGGCGGATCCGGCTGCCGCCCTTGCGGGCCAGCGTCGGCGGCAGGTGCCGGGCGAGCGCGCAGAACAGATCCGGGTGCGCGTCCTCCAGGTGCCGCAGCCACCCGCCCTCTAGTAGGCAGAACGGGTCCGGGGTGGCGGCGGCGAGCTGGGCCGGGGCCAGCGGGGCGGTGCCCTCGGCATCGGCCAGTACGGCGGATCCGGGACGCAGCCGCAGCATCCCCGCGCCGTGGCCGAGGTCGAGCAGATGCGGGTGCGGGCGTTCGTCGGCGACCTCGCAGGCCAGCCGCCGCGCGTAGGTGGGCCCGGGCGCGGTCAGCCAGCCGCTGATCCACAGCAGCCCGCGCACCGGTTCGCGCAGGGCGACCGGCGCGGTGTCGGTGAGCTCCAGCATCGCCGGCAGGCCGCTGCTCGGACCGGTGCGTACCCAGGTGATCAGCGGGTGGTCCTCGGGTACCAGCAGGGTGGTCGTCCCGTCGGCGGCGACGTGGTGCAGCAGCGGGACCACCCGTTGGGTCTGGTCCAACCCGACGACGGCGGCCCGGCCGCCCCGACTGGTGATGCTGCGGGCGCGTTCGGCGCAGGGCGGCGCGGCCGGTCGGCGCAGGCGGGTACTTCCCACTGGGCTCACCTCCTGAGGATTAGGTGAGCCTAACCTATTTCCAGAAGCCTGACGATCGCCCGGCCGGTGGAGTGTCGACGGTCACATTCACCCCACGGTCACCACGACGACCAGCCGTTTTGGCTGTTCACCCACCCAACCGTTAGGTTCGCTGCCGTGTCGACCGTGCGCGCGGGCGAGTCCAGAGGTTCGGGCCCCGTACCCATCCCCGCGGTGTTCGCCCACCTGGTCGACGACACCACGCTGCTCGGGCCCCGGACCGATGTGCCGCCGATGGCCGAGGTGGTCAGGGAGTATCTCGGCGCCCGGGACGGCGACTACGCCGGGCTGCTCGGCCAGCTGGTCTGCCCGGTCTCCCGGCTGCCGGAACTGGTCACCGAGCTGGCCCGGGCGGCGCCGCCCGCTCCGGTCGGGGTGGCGCTGGTGGTCGACACCGGGCTGGGGGCCGTACCCAAGGCGCTGTCGCTGGTGCTGGCCCGGGGGCAGCTGCTCACCCCCTGGGCGGTGGAGACCGCCGCACCCGACGACCTGGACTCCACCTGGCTGGAGCGGGTGTCCGAGTTCGTCCCGGAGGACGTGCAGGCGGTGATCGAGCCGCGCCGGCCGCTGTCCGGGGACACCCGCGCGTGGCTGGACGCCGTGCGCCGGGTCGCCGACCAGGGCGCCAGCCCGAAGCTGCGCTGCGGCGGGCCGCGACCCTCCGACGTGCCCACCCCCGAGCAGGTGGCCGACTTCCTGGCCGCCGCGGACACCGCCCCCGCCGGGTTCACCGCCAGCCTCGGGCTGCGCAACGCCGTCCGCCGCCACGACGGGGCCACCGGCGCCACCGAGCACGGCCTGCTGAACATGGTCGCCGCGGTGGCCCGCTCGCTGGTCGGCGGGGACGCGCGCGCGGCGTTGGACGAGCTGGACGCCGCCGCGCTGGTCCGCGAGGTCGGCGCGCTGTCCGACTCCAGCGCGCGGGCCGTACGCGGCCTGCTGTCCCGCTGCGGCTGCGGGTCCACCGAGCAGACCGCGCTGGAGCTGACCCGCCACGGCGTGCTCTGAGCGGCCCACGGTGTGCGCTGACCCGCCGCGGGGTGTTCCGGCCCGCCGCAACGAGGGTGGCGGGGTGCCCCGCCTGGCGTTCCTCGGCCCCCGCGCCACCTTCACCGAGCAGGCCCTGCTGACCCTGCCCGAGTCCCGGGACGCCGAGCTGCTGCCCTGCCCCGGCGTCACCGCCGCGTTGAACTCCGTCCGGGACGGGCGGGCCGACGCCGCGTGCGTGCCGTTCGAGAACAGCGTGGAGGGTGGTGTCCCGGCGGTGCTCGACTCGCTGGTCGCCGACCCGCCGTTGGTGATCGTCCGGGAGGCGCAGGTGGCCGTCCGGTTCGCGCTGATGGTCCGCCCGGGCACCGAGCTCGCCGCCGTCCGCACGGTGGCCACGCACCCGCACGGCGAGGCGCAGACCCGGCACTGGCTGGCCGCGAACCTGCCCGCCGCGACCGTGCTGCCGGCCAGCTCCACCGCCGAGGCGGCCGCGCAGGTGGCCCGCGGCGAGGTGGACGCCTCGGTGAGCGCGCCGGTGGCCGCCGCCGCGCACGGCCTGGAGATCGTGGCCGACGACATCGCCGACAACGCAGCCGCAGTCACCCGGTTCGTGCTGGTCCGTCCGCCCGGGCCGCCGCCGCCGCCGACCGCCGCCGACCGCACCACGCTGGCCGCCACCACGGAGAACCGGCCCGGCGCGCTGCTCGGGGTGCTCACCGAGCTGGCCGTGCGCGGCATCGACCTGACCCGCATCGAGTCCCGGCCGATCAAGGGCCGGCGCGATGCCGAGTCCACCGAGTACTGGTTCCATCTGGACTGCACCGGGCACGTCGCGCAGCCGGCGATGGGCGAGGCGCTGGCGGCGCTGCACCGCCGCTGTTCGCGGGTCCGGTTCCTCGGCTCCTACCCCAGGGCAGCCGCTCCGGGCACCGACCCGGAGGCCGGCGGTGCGGCGAGCACGGAGCCGGTGAACGGCAACGGCGCGGGGCGGTTCGCGGCCGCGGCCGCCTGGCTCGACGACGTCCGCGCGGGCCGGCAGGCATGACCGGATCGGGACCCGACGGGTCGGGACCCAACGGGCCGAGGCTGCTGCTGATCCGGCACGGGCAGACCGACGCCAACCTGACGCACGCGCTGGACAGCCTCCCGCCCGGCCTGCCGCTCAACCCCACCGGCCTGCTCCAGGCCGAGGCGGTGGCGCGCCGGTTGGCTGACGAGCGGGTGGTCGCGGTGTACGCCTCGCTGGCCACCCGGGCCCAGCAGACCGCCGCCCCCATCGCCGCCCGGCACGGCCACACCGTCGAGATCGTCCCGGACATCCAGGAGATCTTCTGCGGCGACCTGGAGGGTTGCCACGACCGCGAGGCCCGGCTGGCGTTCGCCGAGGTGTACCAGCGGTGGATCCGCGGCGACCTCGAGCCGCGGCTGCCCGGCGGGGAGTCGGCCGCAGAGGTCCGGGCCCGGTTCCTGCCGGTGGCCACCCGACTGTGGCGGCGCCACCTCGACCGGCCGGACGGCGTGGTGGTGCTGGTCAGCCACGGCGGCGCGATCCGGATGGCGGCCGGCGGGATGCTCGGTGGCACGGTGGACACCCGGTACGTGCCCAACACCGGCCGGGTCGAGCTGGCGCCGACGCCGGAGCTGCCCACCGGCTGGCGGCTGGCGCACTGGGACACCCCGGAGGACGCCGATGTCCCGGTCCCCCCGGACGGGCTGCGCACCGGCGGGGCCGCCCAGATCCCCGGCGACGTGACCGGCGGCGCCGCACCCGAGTAGGTCGCCTACCCCCAACCGAGGTCGTGCAGGGTGTCCTCGTCGATGCCGAAGTGGTGGGCGATCTCGTGCACCACGGTGACCGCCACCTCGTGCACCACCTCGTCGGCGTCCGCGCACATGTCCAGGATCGGCTCGCGGAAGATGGTGATCCGGTCCGGCAGCTCCCCGCCGTAGCGGGCGTCGCGTTCGGTGAGCGCGATCCCCTCGTAGAGCCCGAGCAGGTCCGGGTCGTCCGGGTGGGCGTCCTCGACCAGAACCACCACGTTGTCCATCGCCGCCGCGAGCTTGGCCGGGACCCGGTCCAGCGCGTCGGACACCAGCTCGTCGAACCGGGCCCGGGTCATCTCGACCGCCATCGGGATACCCTGTCATGGCGCGATACAGCCCGGTGCTCAGCCGCCCAGCGGGTTCGCCGGTCCGCCCGGCGTCGGCGGGCCACCCTCCGGGCGGGGCAACGTGGGCGGCCTGCCGCCGTTGTCGTCACCGTCCTCCTGGCCGGGCACGGGCAGGTCCGGCAGCTTCTCCTCGGGCAACTCGACCTCCGGCGCCTCCGGGGTATCCGGACGGAAATCCTCCGGGGCGGTCGGCGGCCCGACCGGCGACTCCCCGGCGGGTTCGGGCACCGGCTGCGGCGCCTCCTCCAGCGGCGGGCCGGGCTCGGCCTCCTCGCCTTCGGGGATCTCCACCGGGCCGGCCGGGGCGCCGGGCGGGGCGCTGGCCTGGGCCGGCGGCGCCACCTGGGTGCCGACCTGGACCGGCCCCTTCACGCTGCCGGTGACCGGGGCGAAACCGCTGCGGTCGGGCAGCTGCGCGGCCAGATTGCAAGCGACCTTGCGGGTGCCGGCGTTCCAGGACTCCTGGGTCAGGTTGTCCCACAGCACCGACAGCTTCTTGTCGGTGACCACCTTGGCGCCGCCGGCGTAGTCCCCGGCGGCCTTGGTGCACGCCGGCTGCAGGAACTCGTCCTGCTCGCCGACCGCCGGGAACTTGCCGGTGAACTTCTCGCCGAGGTCGATCGCGCCGACCGACTCCACCGCGTGCGGCAGCGCGCAGTCCACCGGGTCGCCGATGAACCGGCCGTCGATGCCCAGGCAGGTGCCGGGCGCGCGCACGTCGGCCTGGTCCTGGCCGGCGACCTTGCCGGTGATCGGGTAGAGCGCGCCGGAACGGGAGAACCGCTGCAGGCCGCAGCGCAGGGCGCGCTCGCCGCTGTCCCAGCTCTTCTGCGACGGCTTCAACGCACCTGCCCGGAACGCGCCGTTCGGGTCGTACTTGCCGCCGAGGTACCTGGTCACCAGCGGGGTGCAGCGCTCGTTGACCAGCTGGCGGAAGCGCTGGTTGTCCGGCAGCGGCGCGCCGGCCGGGAAGTCGGTGAGCTGCACCACGCCGGCCTGCTCGAACAGGTGGGCGCGGTCGCAGTTGACCGTCTGCGCGTCGGCGGCGTCCGGCCGGCGCCAGCTCAGACAGCTGCCCGGGGTGGCCGGCGGCGCGGGTCGGGCGGGGACGGCCCGCGGGGAGTCGCCGACCGGCGCGGTGGCCAGCGTGCTCAGCACCGGGACGCGGGTGCCGCCGAGCTCGTCGAGCGTCGCGGTCACCAGCATCACCACCGCGCCGACCAGCAGCCCGACCACGATGCCCGCGTGCCGCCGGTGCAGGCCCGACAGGTGCCCGGGCCCGGCGGGCGTGCGCCGCTCTGGGGTGCGCCGGCGCGGGGGCGGCTGGGGAGCGCGCGGCGGCTGGAGGGTGGAAGTCATCGCCCGGCCATCATGCCCGGGGGTGCCGTGACCAAGTCGTTACGGGGCCCTTCGCGCGCCGTCCGGTCCTCGAGGTGCTGCGAACGAGGGGGTTGCGGCGGGGACCGGTCGGTCCGGGGTGTCGCCGGTCGCGGCTGGGCGGCCGCTGACCGCGCGGGGCACGGTCCGGCCCAGCGGATTCCGGTGTTCCACCCAACCGTCGCGCGTCCTCCGGCTAGCGTCCCGGACATATATCGATCAAGGAACAGGAGCATCATGAAGAGCTGGTCGCGGCAGTCGCGCGGAGTTCTGGTACTGGCCACGGTCGTGGCAGGTCCCTCGACCATGGCGATCCAGGGTGCGGCACCGGAAGCTATGGCCGCGCCCGCGTACCCCATCGCCCAGGACTCCGACGGAGAGTGCTCGGTCAAGGTTCAGGATGCTCATGCCTCTTCACACAAGCCCGGCACAACCAATGTCGTTGCCACGATGACGTGCAAGAGCTCCAAGCCTCACATCAGCGGCACGGTCGTACTCGAGCAGGCCTCAAACGCGGGTGGATGGCAGCAGGTTGGCGTCGGTCACAGGGGGAAGGACGGAGTCGCGCGGTTGGCAGGGAACGCGGCATGGGATCGATGCATCAACGGGATCCAGATGCGAGGTCGGGCATTGTTCAGCTATACCACCGATGGGAAGAACACTCGCAGCGTCGAGGGACTCGGCCGGATAGCGACGATCAGCCGGTGCCCGTGACCTCGGCAGATCGCTCCCTGGTGACTTCGCCGCTCGCGGTGGCCATCGGGGAGACCTGTCTCCTGAACGAGATTGACCTTGGACAAATCTCAGACGCGGACGTCTACCAGCTCATCGTCCACGTCAATCTCACTCTGACGAGTCCGGCGTCGAGCCAACCATCGAGCGAGGAGGTCCGCCGACATGTGGTGGCGCTCGCTCAGCGGCTCAACGAGGGATGGTTCGCCCCTGCTGCCCTTCCGCGTCGGCAGAGCCGGTTCGGAGGCTGTCGTCCAGTCATCGGTCCGGTTGGTGAGACATTTGTCGGCGGCGCTGACAAACCCGCCGGAGCTATCTGGACGTCGTCCTACCTTCCGGACGGAACTAGTGCGTGGGCACCAATTGAGGCCGTGTCCGGGGCTGAACCGGATCGACCGTTGCGTGCTGTGGACGTAGTGGTCGATGAATCGAGGATCTTTCGACTGCGTTCCTGGGGCGACTACCTCACCCTCGTTGACCGATACCCCGACTATCGAGTCTCGGGGAGGACGCTCGTTCGGTGGCGGCGTGTGGCGCTGGACTACGACGCGGTGAATCTGACGGTACAAGGGCTCGTCGACACGCATGGACGCGTGGAGCGACGTCAGGATGGCCGCGTGGTGGAACTCAGAGGGTGGGACGCGGAGTGCACCGCTTGGCTCGTCGACCGGCTCGTCAACAGCTAGCCTCGGGTGTGCGGACGTTCGGAGATTCGTTGTGAGTCCCGAGTCGAGAGACCGGTACGGTGCGCGCGAGAGGTGATCAGTCATGAGTCGCGAAGCTGACAGCGACGACGCCGCGCGGCGTCCCGAGCCGGGTGGGGTGACCGGACCGGAGCCGCTGCCCGAGTGGCCGTCCGACGCTTCCGCAGGGCTTGCCCCCATCGACCAACCTGACGAGCCGGCTGGGCCGGGCCGCCGCCGCGGCCGGGTGAACTTCCAGGACGAGAACACCACCCCGCGCGAGCCGACGTTGGCCGAGCAGCGGGCCCACCAGCAGGCGCAGAAGCAGGCGATCGAGGACGAGCAGGCTCGGCTGGCCGCCGAGGCGGCCGCGGCGAAGAAGCGCAAGCGGATGCTGATCGGCGGCGGCGCGGTGGCCGGGGTGGCCGCGCTGATCGCGGTCGGGTACGCGGTGTCCGGCAACGACGAGGCGGTCGAGGCCCGCTGCGTCGACGAGAACAACGTGGTGGTCGACGACAGCAACTGCGTGACCCCGGCCAGCAACTCCTCGAGCTACGCGGGTGGCGGTGGCGGCTTCGGGTTCTTCCCGATCTTCCTTGGCGGCGGCAATAGGCAGTACCACTACAACTACGGCGGGAGCGGGAGCATCGGCCAGACCGCCACCGGTGGCACCACTGTCGCGCCCAAGGACGCCACGGTGCGCAGTGCCACCTCCGGACGGACCATCTCGCGGGGCGGCTTCGGGGTCAGCTCGTCGAGTGGCTCCGGCGGGGGCGCCAAGGCCGGCTCCAGCAGCGGAAGCTGAGCGTGCGCAGAGCCACCGGTGCCCCCCGGTCGAACTGGGAGAAGACCGTCGCCGAGCAGGGTCTGTGCTTCGGCACCCCGGGCCGGGGCCCCGGTGGGGTGAGCCGGCCGTACTGGGACGAGTCGGTGCACTACGTCTTCGAGATGGACGAGATCCTGTCCCTGGAGGCCGACGTCGAGGTGCTGCACTCGATGTGCCTGGCCGCGGTCGACCAGGTGGTGCTCACCGAGCGGTTCAAGGACTTCGCGCTGCCGGAGTGGTCGTGGGAGGCGGTGGCCGCGTCCTGGAAGCGGTCCGACCCGCACGTCTACGGCCGGTTCGACCTGCGCTACGACGCTTCCGGGCCGGCGAAGCTGCTGGAGTACAACGCCGACACCCCGACCTCGCTGCTGGAGGCGGCGATCCTGCAGTGGCACTGGCTCAAGGACACCCACCCCGACGACGATCAATGGAACTCCCTGCACGAGCAGCTCGTCAGCCGGTGGGCGGAGATCGCCGGCCGGCTGCCCGGGTCGGAGCTGCACTTCTGCTGGTCCGGGGCGGACGCCAGCGGTGAGGACCACGTGACCACCGCCTACCTGCAGGAGACCGCCGCCGAGGCCGGCCTGGACACCATCGGGCTGGCCATCGAGGACATCGGCTGGGAGGCGACGCTGGACCGGTTCGTCGACCTGGCCGAGAACCAGGTCGCCGCGCTGGTGAAGCTCTACCCGTGGGAGTGGATCCTCACCGACGACTTCGGCAAGCACGCGCTGCGCAGCCTGCCCGAGACGCTGTGGATCGAGCCGCTGTGGAAGACGCTGCTGTCGAACAAGGCATTGCTCGCGGTGCTCTGGGAGCTCTACCCGGGCCACCCCAACCTGCTGCCCGCCTACCTGGACGACCCGGGGCTGCTCACCGAGTACGTCCGCAAGCCCCGGCTCGGCCGCGAGGGCGCGAACATCTCCATCGTCGCGCCGGGTTTCGAGGTGGAGACCGGCGGGGTGTACGGCGCGCCGGCCGACGGCGGGATGGGCGGCGGCTGGGTGTACCAGCTGTTCGACCCGCTGCCGGAGTTCGACGGCTACCGCCCGGCGCTGGGGGCCTGGATCGTCGGGGACCACGCCGCCGGGCTGGGCATCCGGGAGACCGCCGGGCTGGTCACCGATGACGGCGCCGCCTTCGTCCCGCACCGCATCGCGGCGTCCTGACCGGCGCGGCGCGCGGGTGGGCCGGTGCTCTAGGGTGCTGATCAGCTTCCCCGTCTGGAGGACTCCCGTGACGACCACCGTGCTGGCTCTGGAACCCGGATTCTTCGGGGTGATCGGTCGTGGCCTCGGCGCCATCGTGCTCTACGCGCTGGTCGGGCTCGTGTTGATGCTGCTCGGCTTCTACGCCATCGACCTGACCACCCCCGGCAAGCTCAACCACATGGTCCGCGCCGGCCAGCCCAACGCGGTCGCGATCACCGCCGCCGGGATGGTGAGCATGGCGTTCATCGTGGTGGTGGCCATCTACGGCTCGTCCGGCCGGCTGGCCGAGGGACTGCTCGCGTCCCTGATCTTC
>JAJCYC010000229.1 GCA_029263115.1 Pseudonocardia sp.
GGTACTCGAACTGGTGGAGACCTGCCTGGTGTCGCTGCCCGAGGACACCCTCGCCGCGATGAGCGAGATCGCCGGGCTGGGCGTGCGCTTCGCGGTGGACGACTTCGGCACCGGCTACTCGTCGCTGTCCCGGATCAAGGAACTGCCCGCGCAGATCGTCAAGGTGGACCGCACCTTCGTCCGAAACATCAGCACCGACCCGGCCGACTTCGCGGTCGCCCGGGCCGTGGTCCAGATGGCCGCCGCGATGGGCCGCTACTGCGTCGCCGAAGGCGTGGAGACCGCCGAGCAGTTCCACACCCTGCGCGGCCTCGGGGTGGACGCCTACCAGGGCTGGCTGTTCGCCAAGGCCCTCGAGCCGGCGATCCTGCGTGAGGTGCTCGCCGGGGGTCCCTACCCGGTGCCGGCCGGCCGGGCCGCGCAGCCGCCCGACGCGCTGGCCACCCAAGCGGTGCGTCCCCGATGAACCAGCCGGTACATCGTCTGAGCCGCCCGCCGGCCCGGCGCTCAGGCTCGCACGGGTGACCTGATCGGATTAGCCTGGGCCGATCGCGGTGGCCGGCGAGTGGCCGCCGGTGAGGACGGGAGCGCCACGGGTGGCCCACTTCCCGGCAGACGATCCGGCAGACGACCGGGTCCGGCAATGATCGAGTTCCGAGAGGTCACCAAGCGGTTTCCCGACGGCACCGTCGCGGTCGACGCGCTCTCCCTGGACGTCGAGGCCGGCCGGATCACCGTGTTCGTCGGACCCTCCGGGTGCGGCAAGACCACCTCGCTGCGCATGATCAACCGGATGGTCGAGCCCACCGCCGGGACGATCCTGGTCGGCGGGCGCGACGTGATGGACGGCGACCCGGCGCAGCTGCGCCGGGGCATCGGCTACGTGATCCAGCAGGCGGGTCTGTTCCCGCACCGCACCGTACTGGACAACGTGGCGTGCGTGCCGTTGCTGCTGGGCTGGAGCCGCAAGCGGGCCCGCGCCCGGGCCGGCGAGCTGATGGAGCTGGTCGGGTTGGTCCCGGAGACGGCCGGCCGCTACCCGGCACAGCTGCCCGGGGGCCAGCAGCAGCGGGTGGGCGTGGCGCGGGCACTGGCCGCCGACCCTCCGGTGCTGCTGATGGACGAGCCGTTCAGCGCGGTCGACCCGGTGGTGCGGCAGAGCCTGCAGGACGAGCTGCTGCGGCTGCAGTCCGAGCTGGACAAGACCATCGTGTTCGTCACCCATGACATCGACGAGGCGCTCAAGCTGGGGGACCGGATCGCGGTGTTCCGGGTGGGCGGCGTGCTGGCCCAGTACGACCGCCCCGGGGTGCTGCTGGCGCGGCCGGCCGACGACTTCGTGGACGGCTTCGTGGGCCGCGACCGCGGCTACCGGGGCCTGGGCTTCCTCTCGGCGGACGGCCTGCCGCTGGGTGAGCTGCGCACGATGACCGTGGGGGAGTCGGTGCCGGAGCGGGGCTGGACGCTGGTGGTCGACGCCGACCGCCGCCCACTGGGCTGGGTGGACGGCGGGCGCAACGGTGCCTCGGCCACGGCCGTCCGGGCCGACGGGCTGGTCCCGGGTGGTTCGCTCTACGACACCGGCGCGGACTCGCTGCGCGGCGCGCTGGACGCGGCCCTGAGCTCGCCCTCCGGACTGGGGGTGGCCGTCGACGGCACCGGGGCGGTGGTCGGGTCGGTGAGCGCCGACGACGTGCTGACCCGCCTGGCCGCCGCCCGGGCCGACGGGGCCGCCGCATGACGGCGCGCCGGGGCTTCAGCCGGGACCGGGGCTGAGGGGGCGCCGTGGTCTGGGACTGGATCCCGCGCAACCGTGAGCTGATTCTTGGGTTGCTCGCCGAGCACCTGGTGCTCTCGCTGCTGCCGGTGCTGGCCGGGCTGGTGCTGGCCGTGCCGCTGGGCTGGCTGGCCAACCGCTCACCCGCCGCGCGGGCGGTGCTCATCCCGACCGCCGGGGTGCTCTACACCATCCCGTCGCTGGTGCTGTTCGTCGTGCTGCCCGGCATCCTGGGCACCCAGATCCTGGATCCGGTCAACGTGGTCGTGGCGCTGACCGTCTACACCGTCGCGCTGCTGGTGCGCTCGGTCGCCGACGCGCTGGCCGCCGTGCCGTCGATGGTGGTCGCGGCGGCCACCGCGATGGGTTTCCGGCCGGCCCGGCGGTTCGTCGCGGTGGAGTTCCCGCTGGCGGTGCCGGTGCTGATCGCCGGGCTGCGGGTGGCTGCGGTGTCCAACATCAGTCTGGTCAGCGTGGGCGCGCTGATCGGCGTCGGTGGCCTGGGCTTCCTGTTCACCGACGGCTACCAGAAGGACTTCCCGACCGAGATCATCACCGGCATCGTGCTGTCCATGCTGATCGCGCTGCTGACCGACGCGCTGCTGCTGACGCTGGGCCGGGTGCTCACGCCGTGGCACCGGTTGGCCGGGAGCCGCGGATGACGATCCTGTCGTCGGTGCTGGCCTGGTTCGCCGACCCGGTGCACTGGTCCGGGCCCGAGGGCGTGCCGGCCCGGGTGCTGGAGCACGTGTACTACGGCGCCCTGGCATTGCTGGTCGGCGCGCTGCTCGCGGTGCCGGTCGGGCTGCTGGTCGGACACACCGGGCGCGGCGGATTCCTGGTGGTCGGACTGGCGAACTGGCTGCGCTCGCTGCCCGATCTGGGCCTGCTCATCCTGCTGGTGCTGCTGGTCGGGATCGGCCTGGTCCCGGTGGTGGCGGCACTGGTCGTGCTGGCCGTCCCGCCCCTGCTCGCCGGTGCCTACGCCGGGGTGCGCAACACCGACCGGGCGGTGGTCGACGCCGCGCGCGGGATGGGCATGCGTGAGCACGAGGTGCTGCTGCGGGTGGAGCTGCCGAACGCGTTACCGTTGCTGTTCGGCGGCCTGCGCTCGGCGGTGCTGCAGGTGGTGGCGACCACCTCGGTGGCGGCCTACGTGGGGTTCGGTGGGCTCGGTCGGTTCCTGATCGACGGGTTCCGGGCCCAGGCCGACCCGATCGCGAAGTACACCGAGATGACCGCCGGGGTGCTGCTGATCGCCGCGCTGGCCCTGCTGCTGGAGGCGGTGCTGGCCGGTGTGCAGCGCGCGGTGGTGTCCCCGGGCCTGCGCGCGCCGGGCCGGGGAGCGCGGTCCCCGGCCGACATGGTCCTCCGGGACGACCCGCCGTGCCCCCTGACCGAGACAAAACCCGAGACCGCTGGAGTGAACCCATGAGTACCGAGCCGCCAGTGAGCGAGCGCCAGCGGGCGAGGAGCGGAGCGAACGTGGGGAGGCGAGCGACGAGCAGCGTCCGTGCGGTCCTCGCCGTCGGTCTGGCCGCCGGGCTGACCCTGCTGAGCGCGTGTGGCGGGGGTGGCGGCGGTCCGCTGGGCGGCGGGTCCGGGCCGTCGCCGGCCGACACCATCCGCATCGGGTCGGCCGACTTCCCGGAGAGCGCGCTGCTGGCCGACATCTACTCGGTTGCGCTGCAGGCCAAGGGGATCACCACCGAGCGGCGGAGCCTGGGCAGCCGGGAGACCTACATCCCGGCGTTGCGCGACGGCTCGATCGACCTGATTCCCGAGTACACCGGCACCCTGCTGCAGTACTTCGACCAGCAGGCGACCCCAACGGCGTCCGCCGAGGTCTACGCGGCGCTGAAGACCGCGGTGCCGGCCCCGCTGACCGTCCTGGAGATGGCCGCCGCCGAGGACAAGGACGCGGTCGTGGTCACCAGGGAGCTGGCAGCGCGCTACAACGCGCGGACCATCGCGGACCTCGCGCCGGGCTGCCGCGAGCTGGTCTTCGGTGGGCCCTCGGAGTTCCAGACCCGGCCGGACGGCATCCCGGGTCTGCGGGAGCGCTACGGCTGCGAGTTCAAATCCTACGTGAAGCTGGACACCGGCGGCCCGGTCACCGTGCGGGCGCTGAAGGACGACACCGTGCAGGCCGCCGACCTGTTCACCACCAACCCGGCGCTGGAGGAGAACGGACTGGTCGTGCTGGAGGACCCGAAGAACAACTTCGCCGCGCAGAACGTCGTCCCGCTGATCAACTCCACCAAGGCGACGGAAGGGATCACCCAGACCCTCAACGCCATCTCGGCGAAGCTGACCACCGAGGGGCTGGTCGAGCTCAACCGCAAGCTGAACGCCCCGGACAAACCGAACTCCGAGGTCGTCGCGAAGGAGTGGTTGTCCGCGAACGGGCTCGGCTAGCAGCGGCGGCCCGGGAGACGGCCGGCTCGATCGGGTGACCGGACCGTTGTCCGGATGTTCTTGTGAGCCAGCTCACGAGGTGGAAGAGTCGGCCGCATCCGGTCGAGGGGCGTACCGATGGGCGAGTGCGAACCGAGGAACTTCCTGCAGCCGTGCCTGTTGCTGCTCCTTCGCGAACGCTCCGACCACGGATACGACCTGGTCAACCGGCTGCGGGTGCTGCACGCGGTGGACGGTGACGCGGGCGCGGTGTACCGGGCGCTGCGCGGGCTCGAGAAGCAGGGCATGGTGCGCTCCAGCTGGCAGACCTCGGGCGCCGGCCCGGCCCGGCGTACCTACCAGGTCACCCCGCTCGGTGTGGCCACCCTGGACCGGCAGGCCGACATCCTGGAGGAGACCCACCGCACCCTTCACCTGTTCCGGGAGCGGTACCGGCGGCTGGCTGCGGGGATCGCCGACCGGACGTCGCCCGGCGCCGAGGCGGGGGCCGACGCCGGGGCCGGCGACGGGGCGCCGACCACGGAGCGGACGCCGGGAGCCGGCGACGTCGACCACGGAGCGGGCGGCGGGTGGCGCCACGCCGCATCCGGGCACCGGGGGGTACCCGATGGGACGTTCGGCAACGGGGCGCACGGAAACGGGAGCGGCAACGGCGCGGTCGGCAACGGTGGCGGCAACCACGGCGGGCGGAGGATCGGACATGACGGCGGCACCGCTGGTGGAACTGACGGCGACCCGGGCGGCCGAGGCGTTCGCCCGCCGCGCCTGCCCGGCCAACGAGCTGGCCGGTGACGCCGACCGGATCGGGTCGGCCTGCCACGCGATGGTGACGCGCTTCGGGCGGGGTGGTCGACTGGTCGTGTTCGGTGACGGCGGGTCGACCTGCGACGCCGCGCACGTCGCCGTCGAGTTCGTCCACCCGGTGATCGTCGGCAAGCGCGCGTTGCCCGCGTCGGTGCTGCCCGGACCCGATCTGGTTACCCAGGTGGGCCTGCTGGCCGACCCGGACGACATCGCGCTCGGCATCTCCACCGGGCCGCCGGGCGGCCCGGTGGCGGACGCGTTGCGGGCGGCGCGCGGTGCCGGTCTGCTCACCGTCGGTCTGTTCGGCGCCGGTCCGTCGGGCCCCCGAGGTGTGGCGGCCGCCGAGCACGTGTTCGTGGCGGCCTCCACCGATCCGCTGGTGGTCAAGGAGATCCAGGTGACCACCTACCACCTGCTGTGGGAGCTGGTGCACGTGTTCGCCGAATGGGCCGACCGCTCCGGGGTGGCCCGGTGAGCGAGCTCGCGAGTGCACCATCGTTCCTGAGCGAGCTCGCCAGTGAACCATCGTTCCCGGGCGAGCCGGAGCACTGCGTCGGCCAGGTCTGCATCACCTGCTCCGACCAGGCGGTACCGGTCCGGATCCTGACGCTGCACGATGACGAACTGGCCACCGTGCGCACCGGGGCCGGCACCGACGAGGAGATCAGCGTCGCGCTGGTCGATGCGGCCGTCGGCGACACGGTCCTGGTGCACGCGAAGGAGGCCATCGCCCGACTGGACCCGCCGTGAGCGGTGTCGAGTCCCTGTACCCCTTCCTCTACGGGCAGCAAGGCCCACCGGACGGGCTGGCCGACGTGCTCGCGCTGGTCGCGGGGTCCACCCGGGCCAAGATCGCCGAGATCGACCGGCTGCGGGCCGAGGTGGCCGCTGCCGACGCCGAGCGGCTCGCCGGGTGCGCCGCCGCGATGGCCGACCGGTTCGCCGCGGGTGGACGGTTGATGACCTTCGGCAACGGCGGGAGCAGCACCGACGCGCGCGCGGTGGCCGCCCGGTTCCTCGATCCGGGGCCGGATGCGCGCGCCCTGCCGGCGACCGCGTTGCCCGAGGACGTGGCGACGTTGACCGCGCTGGCCAACGACGTGTCGTTCGACGTGGTGTTCGCCCGCCCGCTGGCCGCGATGGGCCGGTCGAAGGACATCGCGCTCGGCCTGTCCACCAGTGGCGGCTCGGTGAACGTGCTGCGTGGGTTCGCCGAGGCCCGCCGGATCGGCATGCTCACCGTCGGGCTGGCCGGCTACACCGGCGGCGCGATGGCCGAGGCCGCCGGTCGTGGCGAGATCGAGCACCTGTTCGTCATGCCCTCGGACTCGGTGCACCGGATCCAGGAGGCACAGACCACCACCTACCACGTGTTGTGGGAGCTGGTGCAGGTCGCGCTCGGCGCGGCGTGAGCGGTGGCGGGGTGGCCGCGAGCGATGTGGTCCGGCTGGGGGTCCGGATCGAGGGCATCGTGCAGGGCGTCGGCTTCCGGCCGTTCGTGCACGGGCTGGCCGCGGGGCTGGGGCTGGCCGGATTCGTGGGCAACGACCAGGCCGGGGTGTTTGTCGAGGTCGAGGGCGGGGCGGAGCCGGTGGGCAAGTTCCTCGACGAGCTGGAACGCCATCCGCCGCCGCTGGCCGTCGTCGAGCGGGTGACCAGCCGGCAGCTGCCGACCATCGGGTCGGCCGGGTTCACCATCGTGCCCAGTGTCGCCGCCGGCCGCGGTGCCACGCTGATCTCCCCGGACACCGCGACCTGCGCGGACTGCCTCGCCGAGCTGCGCGACCCGGCCGACCGGCGCTACCGCTTCCCGTTCGTCAACTGCACGCACTGCGGGCCGCGGTTCACCATCGTGACCGGGGTGCCCTACGACCGGTCGGCCACCACGATGGCCGGCTTCCCGATGTGCCCGGCCTGCGCGGCGGAGTACCACGACCCCGCCGACCGCCGGTTCCACGCCCAGCCCACCTGCTGCCCGGACTGCGGCCCGACGGTGACGCTGCTCGACGCCGCCGGCCGGCCGGTCGTGTCCCGGCCCGACGCCGCCGGCCGGCCGAACCCGGCGGGCGACCCGATCGGGCGGGCCGCGGCCGAGCTGGCCGCCGGGGCGGTGCTGGCGGTGAAGGGACTAGGTGGGTTCCACCTCGCGGCGATCGCGGTCGGGCCGGTGGGGGAGACGGCGGTGGCCACGCTGCGGGCCCGTAAGCACCGCGAGGACAAGCCGTTCGCGGTGCTGGTCGCCGATCTCGCGGCGGCCCGCGAACTGGTGGACGTCGACGAGGTGGGTGCCGGGCTGCTCACCTCCCGGCACCGGCCGATCGTCCTGCTGCCGCGCCGCGCCGACGCAGCCGTGCCGCTGGCCGGCGCGGTCGCGCCGGGCAACGCCGCGCTCGGGGTGATGCTGCCCTACACCCCGTTGCACCACCTGCTGATCGACGCGCTGTCTGGGTACGAGGCCCGGCCGATCGTGCTCACCAGCGGCAACGTCTCCGACGAACCGATCGCCTTCCGCGATGCCGACGCGATCGAGCGGCTGCGCGGGATCGCGGACGGATTCCTCACCCACGACCGGCCGATCCATGTGCGGGCCGACGACTCGGTGCTGCGGGTGAGCGGCGGCCTGGTCACCCCGATCCGGCGTTCCCGGGGCTACACGCCGGAGCCGCTGAGCCTGCCGCTGCCCGCGCGCCGCCCGGTGCTGGGCTGCGGGGCGGAGCTGAAGAGCACGTTCTGCCTGGCCCGGGGCTCGCACGCGTTCCTGTCCCACCACATCGGCGACCTGGAGAACTACGAGACGCTGCGCTTCTACACCGGTGGCATCGAGCACTTCCGCGAGTTGTTCGACGTCGAACCGGTGCTGCTGGCGCACGACCTGCACCCGGAGTACCTGTCCACCAAGTACGCCCTGGACCGGGCCGGGGCCGACGGGGTCGAGCTGGTCGGGGTCCAGCACCACCACGCGCACCTGGCGTCCTGCCTGGCCGACAACGGGGTGGCCGGCCCGGTGATCGGGATCGCCTGCGACGGGCTGGGGTTCGGCTGCGACGAGCAACTATGGGGCGGCGAGGTGATGGCGGTGTCGCTGGCCGGGTTCGAGCGGCTGGCGCACCTGGAGCCGGTGCCGATGCCCGGTGGCGCGGCGGCGATCCGCGAGCCGTGGCGGATGGCTGCGGCCTACCTGCGCGCGTGCGGTGGTCTGGATGCGGCGGCCGCCGGGCCGCTGGCCGCGCGGCAGGGTGACCGGTGGCCGGGGGTGCTGGCACTGCTGGCGTCCGGGGTGAACTCACCGCCCACCAGCAGCACGGGTCGGCTGTTCGACGGGGTCGCCGCGCTGCTCGGGCTGCGCGACCGGGTCAACTACGAGGGGCAGGCCGCCGTCGAGCTGGAGCAGCTGGCGTGGCAGGCCGGCGACCATCCGGTGACCGGGTACCCGGCCCGGTTGGACGGCGGGCTGTTGCGCGGCCCCGACCTGGTGCGCGGCGTGCTCGACGACCTCGCGGACGGGGTGGACGGCGCGCTGGTCGCGGCGAGGTTCCACGCCGGGCTGGTGGACCTGCTGGCCCGAGCGGCCGCAGCGGCCCGCTCGCGCACCGGGCTGGACACCGTGGCGCTGTCCGGTGGGGTGTTCCAGAACGCGCTGCTGACCGGCGCGCTGCGGGCCCGCCTGGTCGCGGACGGCTTCGCCGTGCTCACCCACCGGCGGGTGCCGCCCAACGACGCCGGGATCAGCTTCGGCCAGGTTGCCGTGGCCGCGGCGATCGACTCCGCCCGCGACCAGCCCTGATCGGCCCGACGGCTACCGGACCAGGAGGTGCCGGCACCGGTCGTCGGTCCGATGTACCCGCACGGTCGTGCGCTGGTCGGCGCAGCCGCCGTAGAAGTACTCGCCGCCGGTGTGCCCGGCGTCGATCAGGTGCTCCTCCAGCACCCGCGCGGACGAGGGCTGCGAGCCGGCGGTGCCGTAGACCCCGCAGTCACCACCTCGGCATCGGCCCACGGGTGTCGCCGGGCGTCGAGGCGGCGGCCGATCTCCCGGGTGAGCAACGGGTTGGCCCAGGTCAACGCGGCCACCGGCAGATTCAGGTGGGCCGCTGACACGTCCACCTCGTCGGCGGTGGCCGCCGCGTCCGGCCAACCGGTGAGCGCGGTCGCGGATGCCCGCACGTCGTGCAGGGTGGAGCGCGCGGTCACCACCAGCGAGCCGGTCAGCGAGTAGCGCGTCACGCGGGTCTCACGGCGGCCCGCCGAACTCGCGCGGTGGCGGCGCGGCACCCCGCCCGGTCGACCAGGTGCCGCCGCCGAGCTGTCCGGGCAGTGGCTCGCGGCTGCGCTGGACGTACCCGGCGGCCAGCAGCGCCTCGGGGTCCTCGCCCAGGTTCATGCTCAGGCACGGCGCCCGGAACTCGCACGCCGCGCACCGGCGCACGGCCGGGACCGGGTCGCGCGGCGGGTCGCGTGCCACCATCGCCCGCACCTGCGCGGCGATCCGCTCGCCGAACCCGGCCAGCTCCGCCCGGGCCCGGGGTACCACGACCCGGCGGAACGCGCCGTCCTCCACCACCACCGGCTCGAGGTCGTGCTCGGGGTGCTCGGCGGGTTCGGACCGGGCCCACGGCCGAAGATAGGTGCCCCGGTTCTGCGACACCGAGCCTCTCCGGCGGGGGGTGACCGGGCCGGTCGAGGACCGCGCGCCGTCCTCGCGCAGCTCGTTGAACACGGTGCCCTCGATCCGCATGCCCGGGTAGAACAGCTCCCAGGCCCAACACCAGGACAGGCAGCGCTCGGCCAGCCGCAGCACCCCGGGCGCCGGGAACGCCGAGGTCACCACCCGGTGCTCCACCATCCAGTAGGCGTCCGCCCCGTCGATCGCGAGCAGGTCGACCCGGTCGCGGTAGTGCACCGCCCGGCCGTCCGCGCTGACCAGGTTGCGTCCC